>JAGNZR010000079.1 GCA_017984315.1 Fusobacteriaceae bacterium
CTTGAGTTATTTCAAGAGTTTTATCAGGTTTGTATCCAAATTTCTTAGAGCATTCAGCTTGTAATATTAATAAACTATAAGGCAAAGGAGCATTCTCTTTTTTATTCTCATTAGTTGCTTTTTGAACAACACCTGTTTTATTTTTGCAAGATATTTCTACTCTTTTAACATCTTCTTCATGGATAATTCTTTCTTCCCTTTTTAATAGAGCATTTATTTCTAAATTATCTATTCTAAAGAGTCCTTTTACTGTGTAATAAAAAGAACTTTTATGACTCTCATGTTCATTATCTCTAGCAACAATTAATCCTAAAATAGGAGTTTGAACTCTACCAACACTTAAAACACCATCATAACCGTTATTTTGTGCTAATTTTGTATAAGCTCTTGTTAAATTAAGACCTAATAAATAATCTGCTTGACTTCTTGCAAATCCTCTATCTGATAAACCTTTAAATTCAGTATTTGATTTTATATTTGATAAAGCCGTTTTAACACCTTTTTCTGTTAAATCATTTACTAATAGTCTTTCAACTGGTTTTTTATTTTTAGAATAGTTTAGAATTTCATCTACTAAAATTTGACCCTCTTCATCTGCATCACCACAATTTACAATTGTTGTAACTGTTTTATCTTTAATTAAATCAGTTATTACCTTTAGCTGCTTTTTTGAAGAAGCTAAAGGTACATATTTAAAATTGTTTATATCTATTTGTAATGGTAAATCTTCTATTCTCCAAGCTTTGTACTTTTCATCATAAAGTTCAGGCATAGCAAGGCTTAGGATATGTCCATAAGCCCAAGTTACAATATTATCTCCTACTTGAAAATAACCATCTTTTCTTAATATATTTCCATTCATACCTGTTGCGATAGCTTTTGCAAGTTCAGGTTTTTCCGCTATAAATAATTTACTCATATTTGCCGTCCTTTTTAATTAATATTACTATTTCTTAATGTACTTAAACTAATTTTCCCACCTACTGGAAATCTCATTGCTAATAAAGATGCTGCATATTTCTTTAATTCTTTTTTATCTATTACTGCAACTAAATCAGATGGAGAAATTTCATATTTTGAAACATAACCATTTTTAAAACCATTTGATAAATTCCCTGTGTTATAACCTGATAAAGCTTGTTGTATTCTCAAAATTTCATTATCATTTTTATTTGTTAATTTATAGAAATTGTTATAAATAGTTGAAGCAACTTTAATATTTGTGCAAGGTTCTAAAGCTTCATCAATATTGATATTGAATTTACTAAAATTTTCACTATTTAATTGCATTAAACCAACATCTACTGTATATCCTTTGTTCATCCATTCAATAGCTATTTTTTTAGCTTCAATTTTTGTTTTTGGATTAAAAGAAACTAAACTTTTACCATCGTGATTAACATTTATACTAAGTTGATTTTTACTACTTTCAACTTTCATTATTTTTCTAACAATTTCAGTAGGTACTTGATTATGTTTACAAGTATCAATCATTCCATCAAACATATATTTGCCATCCTTTTTTTCTAATTTTCAAAAACACCAGGATCAATGAAATTGAACTTGGTGTTTTTCCTTTACTTATCTTTCTATATCGTTACTCTTCTCTTTTTTAACTACTTTTTTTTTAACTACTTTTTTATCACTTTTTTCATTTTCAGGCTTTTCCTGATTTAAAGTTTTATTTTCTTTTGTTTGAGAATTTTTTAGTTCATCTTTACTAATTACTTTTACTTCATTTTTTGAAATGATTGCTAAAAAGTTCTCTCCTTTTTCTTGTAATTCCGATTTAATATCTTCATTTTTCAATCTAGCATTAGCTTTTATATAAGAACTTTTAGACCCATCTTGATTGTCTCTTTCAGTTGTTCCTAATCCAGCTAATAATTTTTTAGAGTTATCGTTATCTCCCATCATATAAAAATGTCCTGAACCATCTTGTTTATCTACTGCATTAAAATAAATGAATGATTCTTTCTTATCTGCTGTTTCAATTGGTTTTAAAACAAGATTTTTACTATCTTTCATTTTATTTACATAAAAGTTTTCATAATTTCCATTAACTTCTATTGCTAAAGTAACTATCCCTTTATCCATACCTACAACATTCCCAGCTTCTCTTACAACATCAATAAGAGCTGATTTCGGTTCTCTTTTACTAAGCTCTCCTGCACTATTTTTATAATTCAAAGCATTATCAACTTGAATAGCTAATTTAGGGTTTTTTTCAGGTGTTAAAGTTAAAATTGACATTTTTGTATATCCTTTGTTTATTGTATTTTTTAATTCATTTGTTGGTTGCAAAGCAACATCCAAGTCTTTTGTACTTATTAAATAAGCACTATCTTTTTTATAAAGCCCACCATTAGGATTAAAAGTTAAATTATAATTCCAGTCTTTTAATGGTGTTAGTGTATATCTTTCATTTACAGGTACAATATATAAAACTTTGTTGTCATCAATCAAAGCTTTAATAGTATTAGTATCTGTGTCTTTAATAGCTATTGAATGCTCTTTAAAC
>JAGNZR010000004.1:0-59013 GCA_017984315.1 Fusobacteriaceae bacterium
TTAATTTAAATTTTTTAGCAATGATTGGATATTTTGGATCTTTATAACTCAATATTCTATAGTTGATTCCTGCTATATTTTGATTCGCTCCAATTTTTTGTCCATTGCTGTCAAAAATTATCCCTTCATCTAAATTATCTCCAACTTCTCCAGTATTTTGATTTTTTTCTGAAGCAACTTCTGATTTTTCACTTTCAGATTTCGAGTCTATATTTTTATTTTTAACAACTTCTTTTTCAATATTTTTATTATTTTCTTTAGGTTTAACAGCCTCTACAGCTTTTATTTCAACCGGCTTATTAGATATTTTAATCTCTTGTTTTTCATTTAAGACGATTGTTTCTTCAGTAAATTCGCTAGATATGTCACTTTGATTTTCAATAAGATTAATGTGAATCTCTTTATTCTCTTGAATTTTTGGATAGTGCCTTAACTCTTTAGAATAAAACAAAAAAAATAAAATATGAATAAATAAAGAAAGTATTAAACATTTTGTCTCGCTTTTATATACCATATGAATTTTTAAGGATTTTCTCCTTAAACCTCCTTGTTATCTATTTTTTTTGTTTTTCTGTTATAAGACTCTTCCTTTGAAAAAATACACCCGCAGTAATCTTGTCTATAAAGGTTGTTATCTTTAGAAATTTCTATACCTCTTTGATATCTTCCTTTTTTCTTAAAATCCGCATAAAGATATTTTATCCCTATTTTTTTTTCCAACTCTTCACCAATTTCATTGAGTTTTTTACTGTTTTTTAATGGACTTATAGACAGTACTGTTGCAAAATAATCATAATTTTCTTTTTTAGCAAACTCCGCTGTTTCCAACATCCTCTTTTCGTAGCATAAGCTGCACCTTTCTCCACCCTCTGGAGATTTTTCATACCCTGCCACTACACTATAAAAATCATTTTGCACATCGTAATTTCCTTTTATAAACTTTATATTTAAACAATTTTTTGTTAAATACTGCTCCTGCTCCATCTCTCTTTTAATATACTCAGAACCATCGGTTATATTTGGATTATAAAAAAATATTGTAACATCAAAATACTCTTTTAAAAATTCTAGTACTGCAGCACTGCACGGTGCGCAGCAAGAGTGTAGCAATAAACTTTTTTTACTTGTATCATTTTTTGCCAAGCACAATATTTCTTGCATTTTTTTTTCATAATCTACTTTCAATACATTCATAATTATCCCTTATATATTTTAATATTAAACAAGTTATCTTGCTAATTTATATATGTTTATTATATCATTTTTATTTAATTTTACAAATCCACCTAAAACACCATTACCCACAGCTTTTTCAGCCATCTCTTCAAACCTGTCTTCTAGAATATTGGCATCTTTTAAAGTAATTGGCATACCTATTCTTTTAAAAAATTTTTCCATTCTTTTTATTCCTTCTAAGGCGATATCTTCTCTACTACCTATTATATCTACACCCCATACTCTATTTGCAAATTGAACAAATCTATCTAAATCATGTTTATAAACATATTTCATCCATGCAGGAAATATAATAGCAAGACCAACACCATGGGTCATATCATATATTCCACTTAATTCATGCTCTATTCTGTGGGATGCCCAATCTGTTTCTCTTCCTGTATCTAATAATCCATTATGTGCTAAAGTTCCTGCCCACATAATTTCAGCTCTAGCATCATATCCATTAGGATTTTCTATAACTTTTTCTGCATTGTTTATTATAGTAGTCAAAACTGCTTCGCTCATTTTGTCTGTCAATTCAACATTTTTTGTATTTGTAAAATATCTTTCAAAAACATGTGCCATCATATCTACAATCCCTGCAGCACTCTGATAAGGGGGAAGTGTATATGTCAATTCTGGATTTAATATCGCAAATTTTGGTCTTAAAAGAGGAGAACCAAAGGATTTTTTATATAATCCATCTTCATTTGTTAATACTGTCCCTGTACTACTTTCACTTCCTGCAGCTGGTATTGTCAAAATAACACCTAATGGCAAAGGGTTTTCAACTGGAATATTTTTTACACAAAAATCCCATACATCACCGTTGTAAGGAACCCCTGCACAAATAGCTTTAGCTGAATCTATAACAGACCCTCCACCTATGGCTAAAATTAACTCAATACCCTCTTCACGGCAAATTTTTATCCCTTCTCTAACCAATGAAACTCTTGGATTTGGCATTACACCTCCAAGCTCGACAAACATAACATTTTCACTCTTTAAACTTTTAATCACTTTATCATATAAACCTGTCTTTTTTATACTTCCACCGCCATAATGCAATAGAATTTTTTTAGCGTATTTAATAACTTCTTTTCCTACTTTATATTCAGTCTCTTTCCCAAAAATTATCTCAGTTTTATTGTGAAATTCAAAATTTTGCATTAAACCCACCACCGTGTATTTTTCATATTAAATTTTTGATTATATAGTTATATTTTACTTTATTTTTAGTTTTTTGTCACTTGTAAATTATATTTAAATAATATTATTCTCATTAAATATTTTTTGTGTTATAATAAAAAATATTATTAGTATATTGATTTTTAATTATTATAATATTTATTTGAACTGAAATTGAGGTGCGATTTTGAAATTTTTTAGACATTCACTTATATTGCTATTTGCTATATTTAGCTTTTCAACATCTACTCTTTGTAAAACTTATGTTAATGATATTAAATTTCAGGTATACTCTCTAGACAATAAAGAGTATACTAATAAGAATTTTAGTGATATAGTTATTCTTCATTTTGGATCTCTTGATTCCAATATTTTTATTTTTGATTTTTTAAAACTTTCCAGCTTCGCTGAAAGTAAAAAATATAATTTTCAATATATACCAGTTTTTTATAGCTCAAGAAATGATATTGAACAATTTTTATCTACTTATAAAGTAAAAACAAAAATCTATATAGATAGAAAAGATAATTTAAAAAATGGCATCCCTTTACGTCTTTTACCTGTAGCTTATGTTTTAGACAAAAATGGTTCAATAATTTTTGAATATATAGGACCTTTGGATTTTGATTTAATTGATAAAAATTTTTTTTCATTAGATAGTTTTAAAAAAGGAGGTTTTTAATGATTATTAATAACTCTTCAGATGAAGAGATTGAAAGACAACTTATTAAATCCTTAGATAAAATCCCTTTCGAGATGAAAAAACTCAAAGTTTTTCTTTGGGTATTAAAAAAAATTAATTACATAAAAAAAATTTTTATATAGGAGTATGATTTAATTGCACGAAAAAACACTTCATAAAATTGAAAATATTAATAAAGAGTTTGAGAAAAGAGGTTTTTTTATTAAAGAGGATCTTGATGAGTTTTTCCATGAAAGAGCTGATATTGTTGAGCGTTTAGATAAAATTAAATACAATAAAATAGAGTTTTTCGATTTTAAAGAGGGAGAGCAAAACTCTGTTGGTTTCACTCTTGATGACGCCCAAATAGAGTTTTTTCTAACTTATGGTGAAGATGAGGAAGGACCATGGTATGAAGCTGAAGCAGAAATTTTATTTTTTGGAGGAGAGGAGTAATCCTCTCCTTTTTTTATTTAATTCTCTTTATAAAAACTAATTATATATATAGAAACAGCTATTCCAGGATCTATTTCTCCAGATTTTATCTTATAATCTAACTCTGATAGTTCTTTTATTTTTCTAATTAAAAATTCACTTTTGAATTTTTGGGAATTTTTTAATTTTAAAAAAATTGCATATGCATGCTGTGGTTTTGAAGTTTTATCATTTAAAAACAGCTCTTTTATCCCTTCAAAAATAACTTTAAATTCATTATAAGTCATATTTGATCTTATTTTTTTTTCATTTTCTAATAGATTTAATTTATAATAAACTAATAACTCTTCAAAAATTATGTATATAAAAGTAATATACTCTTTATTCTGATCTAAAATTTCAATTAGTCTATTTATTTTTTGCTCCGATAAAAAAAGATCGATCTCTTTTTTTAATGTACTTTCTTTATTTAAAGTAATTATATCTTTTATCTTATCAAAAGAGTAGCTTTCTTCCCCTAAAAAAACAGAAATTTTTCCAATCTCATTTTTTAAACTGTAGAAATCGTCCCCTACATATTCTAAGAGCTCACTTCCTTCTTTTTCTGAAATTTTTAAAGTATCTACAATGTAACTAAGACCAACTTTTTTCATATTTTCACTTCTAGAAATAAAAATTTTACCACAATTTGCCATCTGTTCTAATATTTTTTTCTTTTTCTCTTGTGCTACTTTATCTTTTTCATCTTCACGTCTTCCAAAATCATCAAAAAATTCCTCATAAATAAATATTAACTCTTTTTGTGAAAAATTTATTTTTTCTATTATTTTCAGAAATTTATCAATAGATTTTATATTTTCAAACCTCTTTATTACAAATAACTCCCTTGGATTAAACATAGAGTTTTGTGCTATTCTTTCTATAAATATTTCACTCTCATCTTGTGAAAAATCATAATAATTAGGTGTTATCCCCTCTTTGCTTTGAATCTCACACAATATCTCTTGATATTTTAATTGCAATGGTATCCCATCTCCAATTATAAAATAAATCATACACTACTCCTTATTTATATCTCTTTATCATAAAATTCATACTTTTCTTTGCTTAACTCCTTTACAAATGGAGTCATTCCTTCACAGTCCTTTGAGAACCAGTGAACTTGCTTGGGATAAGTTATCGTTAGATTTTTTATGGCTCTACTGCATGCCACATAAAAAACTCTTCGCTCTTCATCCAATCTTTTCATTATGTCATTATGATTTTCATCTTTACAATCTATGCTTGGATAAACTCCATCTACAGCTGTAGCTACATAGAGATAATCCCATTCTAACCCTTTTGAAGCATGCACGGTCAACAAATCTACTACTGTTCCATTCTTCTCATTATTTTCACAACTAAAATAACTTTTTAAATCGAACTCCTTAAATTTTAATTCTTCTAAACAGCTAGTTTTTCCATTTATTAAGACTGTATTCTCAATCTCTTCTAAGTTAATTTTTTCAGAATTTAACTTTTTATATAGAATTAATAATTCAGATAATAATTTCTCTTCATCTTCTAATATTTTAAATTTAGTATATACCTCAACCATTTGCCTATAAATTCCAGATTCCATACTCTCTATAAGCAATTCTAGATTTTTATCACAACTCTCTCCATACTCTCTTATAATCTCATCAACTTTCTCAAAATATTCAATTAATAAAGAGGTTTTAAATTTTTTTTCAGTTTCAGATTCATTTATAGTTAATCTGACTTTTTCAACTTTAAAGAAATCAGGTCTTTTAAATATTCTATATAAATCCAAAAAACTCTCTATGTGTTTATATATTTTATCTGCCTCTTTTTTCTTTGAATATTTTATATCATATTTTTTTAATTTTTTCTCTATATGTTCAACTAAATATTTATTTCTATATAAAACACCGATGCTCCCTTTAAAATTTTCATTAGAAACAATTTTTTTTAAAGACAAAGCTATATACTCCCCTTCATCTTCTAAATTTTTAAATTTTATTACTTTAGGCTTTTCAAATTTCCCAGCAAAAGAGACTACATTTTTATTAAATTTTTCTTCAATCTTATCTGTAAGTGAGTCTATAAAACCAACAATTTCCTCGCTGGACCTAAAATTTGTCTGAAATTTTATGAGTTTTGCCTTAGGGAAATCTTTTTTAAAAAGCAATATATTCTTATAGTCAGCACCTCTAAAAGCATATATGCTTTGACAATCATCACCAAATGCCATAACATTTGAGCCTTCCATATTCAGAGCCATGACAATCTCTTTTTGGAAATAATCCATATCTTGATATTCATCTATCATTATATGTCTATATTTTTCAGCAGTTTTTTTCAAAAATTCTTTATTACTTTTTAATGTGTCTGCTACTTTTTTAGTTATTTCAGCATAGTCTAAATATCCATTTTCCAATAAATAATCATCTTTTTTATCACTGATATTTTCTCTGTTAAAGTAGTTATCTATAATTTTTTTATCCCTTTCAGAGAGTAGTTTGAAATAAACATAATTATCTTTTAGTAATTTAAAACAGAAAGAATGAAATGTAGAAATAGAAGTTTTTTCTATATCAATTCCACTGGTTCTTGCTCTCAATTTCAACTCTAATGCTGCTTTTTTACTAAATGTCATGACCAGGATATTTTCTATTTTTATCCCTTGCCTTTCCATCTCTTTAACACGAAAAATGAGAGTTTTTGTCTTACCAGAGCCTGCTCCAGCAACAACTAAATAATCACCAAATATGGAGTATATAGCTGTTTTTTGCTCTTCTGTTGCACCAAGGTAAAGGTCACTCTCATTTTCCAAATATTTTTTCTCTCTTTCAATTAAAGAAAGCTCTAATTTTCTAATATAGTATTTCAACTCTTTTGTAGATATCATAAAATACCCCCATTTAAAAAGAAAAATACTCTTTAATATTTAAAATATCCCTTTGTAATTTCAAAAATAAATGGCTCAATACCTAAAAAATCGATTAATTTTAGGCACTGCTCCTTTTTCTTAAGAAAATAATCTTTTGTCATATTTTTATCAATTATACATTTAATTAACAAATTTTTTGGAGTATGCTCTGTATCGATGAACTCTATTACTTTGCTCCTATACCCACACATTTCCATTACATCAGCTCTGAATCCATCTGTTAGAAGAGTGCTTAACTTTTCTTGAAGTATTCCATGAGATGTAAGAGTTGGTAAACTCTCTTTTAATTTTGTATTTTTGCTCTCTCTAATTTTAGAATTAAATTCATGCTGACAGCAAGGCACAGCTAAAATTGCTTTCGCTTTTAATTCTAACCCTTTTAAAAAACAGTAATCAGTAGCTATATCGCAAGCATGAAGGGAAAAAACCATATCTACATTTTCAAAACCTTTATAATCTTTTATATCTCCAAACAGAAATTTTAAATTATTGAATTTATATTTAATAGCTAATTTTTCACAATTCTCCATTACATCCTTTTTCAAATCTAGGCCAACTATCTCTACATTTAATTTTTTTATCTCATACAAATAATAGTATAAAGCAAAAGTTAAATATGATTTTCCGCTTCCAAAATCTATAATTTTCATGCTATTATCAATCAATTTTTTAGTTTTTAACTCTTCAATAACCCCTTCAATAAACTCTAAATACTTATTTATCTACCTAAATTTATTGTAAGAGTTTTTCAACACTTTTCCACTGTTATCCATTACACCTAGATCGATTAAAAACTCAACTGGAACACCTTCACTGATTAAATACTCTTTTTTCTTATTATGCTCCAATATTTTTACAGCACAATCCTGTTTTTTCTTAGATTTAACATAAATCTTATCTTTGTTGAATAAAATTGAATATTCACAACTGTCAGTAAAAAGATTTAGATTTTTAAAATTTTTATAAATAGATAAAACTTCACTATATACATCTGATTTTTCACAATTTATATGATAAGCTTTGTTATTTTTAAAATATTCAACCTGATATACTATTTTATCTTTAATCATCAATGGTTTTATACTGTATTTAGAAATCTCCTCTTCATTTTTGAATATTGGAGCGGAAAATACAAGTTTTAGAACGCTATCTTTTTCTATAGAGTCAAAAATTAGTTTTTTTAAAGTTTCATCATTATAATTCATAGTACTCCTTAATATATAATTACATCGTAGATATCCTTTGCAATGTATGGACTTGGCATTCTCTTTTTAGCCTCTTCCCAAATTTTAGCTATTTTTTCTAAATCTGAATTTTCAATATACTCACGTACCTTATCCTTATAGAGCATCTCTATCTTTGTTTTTTTTAATCCTAGCAATATTTCCTCTTTTATTAATTCATAATTTAATTCCTCTTCTCTCTCTATGGAGTAATAAATAGCTAAAATTTCTTTAGAGAACCCTTCCTCTTCATAGAAAAAAAATCTTAACATTGAGCTTACATATTCAAAACCTATTTTGTAAGCTATACGTCCACTATCTTCTTCTAGGAGATGAAAAAAAGGAAGAAATACATCATCAAAATGATAGTCGGTAAAAAATTTTTCCTTATCTAATATTAAATTAAAAATCTTTTTACTGTGAGCTACCTTAAAATCATCATCAACTTTAAGCGCTAAACCTATATGTTCAAACACATTAAAAGTGATATCTTTAGAGTGACCATAGTTGATCACTTTTTCTTTATAAACAGTATTATCTTTGAGTTCAATTATAAATTTTTTTGCACTACTGATTTTCTCTATAATATCATCACTTCTTGTAAGCACATCTATCAATATGTTTTTAATTCTAGTTTTTTCTTCTGAATTAGTAGTTATCCTTGTTAGACACAGATTGAATACTATATCCATTTTCACCTTACTTTCAAAATATTTATCCAATGACGTTTTTGAGTTCTCTATATATGATTCTAAAATTGAATAATACTGTGATTTAAAACTTTCTAAAATTTTAATCCATTTTTTTTCAATTTTATCACTATTTTCTAAAACTTGGTTATAATGGATAAAATCTTCCACAGTAAATATCCCTTTTTTATTTATACCTACTGCATTCCAAGTAACTGTTTCTGGAATATATCCATATTTTTTATTAGAATAAGCTGCAATATATTGAGCTATTCCACCACCTAAAGAGTGTCCCGTTATATGTAGTTTTTCTTTTTTTAAACTATATTTATAAATATGTTGTTCATAAATTTCAATTGCATTATCAAACTGCTTTGGTCTTTTTCCAATACCTAATACTAAATTATTCTCTATAAAGTCTTTATATGCTTCTTCATAAGGAAAAATTTCACTTCCTCTGAATGCTATTACAATCTCATCATTTTTTTTATAAGAGATGCTGTAAAACCCAGTTTTATCCCTTTTATTTTCTTTATTTGTAGCTCTTTTATCATTAATACAAAAAATTTCCCACTCTTCAAGTTCCTCCTTAAAGAATTTAAGAAATTTTTCATAAGTTTTTGACGATAAAACTTTGAACTTTGTCCATCTATACTCATCTAATTTTAATTTACTAAAAGCTTCCTTTAAATATAAATTAGTGTTTGAGGGAGTAAAATTGCAGTAAGATGCAATACTCAATAATAAATACTCTTTTTCTGTTATCATATATTCCCCTTTTACTATACCTACAACTACTCTTTAAAATCCTATTACTCTTAATATTAAATACATTATACCCATCCCTAACATTGCCCCAATTATAGTTTCTCTAAAAGTATGGATTTTTCCCTCTATTCTTGATTGCATAACTAATATTAATAATATAAGTGCTAAAGCAAATATTTTTGGATTTACAGTCAAAAAAGAGATGGCTATAAATGCCGCCCCAGCAAGAGCACTGTGCCCACTAGGAATCCCCCCTCTTAAAGGTCTACCTTTTCTAAAAAAATATTTTAACAATATTACTACTATTATGATAAATACTATTATTAAAGCAACTGCATTTTGAAACGACCCTTTAAGAGCGCTAAAACCTCCTGAAATATAGAAAGCTATTTTTCTGTCAAAAATCATATAACCTACAAAAATTGCATATAAACTTGAAATTAAAACCGCACCAGCTGCTATATCTTTAGCTTTTTTTGCTAAAGGGTGATACTGTTGTGTAACCATATCCACAACAGATTCTACAGCACTGTTAAAGAGTTCTGCAACCCAAACAATAGTAATAGCCCCACCTAAAGCTATTATTTCATATCTATTCATATCTGAGAAAATAGAAACCATTACAGCTATTATCGTTGCAAATCCATGAAACTTCATATGTCTTTCTGTTCTTATAGCTTCAAATATCCCATCTATAGCATAGTTAAAACTTTCTACTACATCGTATTTTTCTCCAGTGACTTTATTTTTCTTCATATTTATCTAGCCCCTTGTATAACCAAATTTATTCAAAATCTCCTCTTCTCTAACTCTCATCTCTGCCTTATCTTCATCTTCAATATGATCATATCCAAGAAGATGCAATAATCCATGAGTTAACACATAAAAAAACTCCCTCTCTAAAGAGTGTCCATACTCTTTACACTGCTCTTCAACTCTTTCTAATGATATTACTATATCACCTAAAGTATCATAAGGTCCTATGTTAAAGTCATCTGTTTCATGATATGCAAAAGAGATAACATCTGTTGGCATATCTTTCCCTCTATAATTTTTATTTATTTCCTGTATGCTTTCATTATCAGTTATATATAAAGAAATATACACCGGTTTTTCTGGTTCATATTCATCGTGAATAACCTCCCATATATATTTTTTAAGCTTTTCCTCATCAGTTATTTCATCATATCCCTCTATTTCAACAGATAAATCTAAAACTATTTCCATATAAATCCCCTTTTATTAATTTTGATCTGGATATTTTACCCTTATGTGATGCATTGATGCCAATGTCTTTTTGAAACTTTCTATTATAACTTCAATCTCTCTAAATGTAAGCTCCGCATCAGTTAACTGCTGCTCCTCTATTTTTGTATTGATTATTTTTCTTATCATTTTTTCAATTTTTTCTTGAGTTTTGTTATCTATACTTCTAACTGCTGCCTCTATAGAATCTGCCAGCATTATTATTGCAGATTCTTTACTTTTAGGAATTGGCCCTAAATATTTAAAATCCTCAATTTTAACGCTTGGATCTATCTGCTTGGCTTTATTATAAAAATAGGCAAGCAATGTGGTTCCTTGATGCTCTTTCATAACCTCTCTTATCTCTCTAGGTATTTGAAATTTTTTAGCCAGTTCTATACCATCTTTTGTGTGGGCTTTTATTATTGTTGCACTCATAAAAGGTGAGATATACTCATGTGGATTTTCGCTAGACAGCTGATTTTCAACATAATATTTTGCCCTTTTTAATTTTCCAACATCATGATAGTACGAGGCTACTCTGCAAAATATAGAGTCTGCATTAATTTTTTCAGCAGCATTCTCTGCTAAAGTTGCAACCATTAATGAGTGCTGAAAACTTCCTGGTGCAGCAATGGAAAACTCTTTTAAAAGAGGATTTGATAAATCACCTAATTCTAATAATTTAAATACAGTCATTAAATTAAATGTTCTTTCAAAATAAGGTAAAAATGCTATTGTTATCATCCCTGAAAAAATCCCTGACGCAAGAATCTCTAAAGCTTTCAATACACTTTCACTATAAAACTCATTTAAAAAGTATGCTAACATAAGATAAAGTGTAGCTTTTAAAACAGCTAATTTTATCCCTATATGAACTACTTCAATCCTTGTTTTCAATCTTCTTATTAAAAATGAAATTACAACAAGTGAAAACACATTTATTGTAAAAAATTTTAAATCATAATCTACGAGAGGCAATAGATACATACAAGTAAACAACCCTGTAGAAAAAGCAAATCTATTCCCTATTAAAATAAGCAATAAAAAGATAAAAGCATCTATTGGAAGCATGTATATATGCTGCGGATTCATAAATCTAGATATAACCATTACAACAATAATTAAAAACAAAATTGTTTTATATTTATTTCTGTTTAAAATTTCACCACTATACATTTTTAAATTTGTAAAATAGAACATTGAACTTATTATAGCGATATAAATAAAATTAAAAAAAGCTAAAATTATTGCATTTTTAAAAGAATAGACCCCTATTATATCTAGATACCTAATCTCATTTTCAGTTAAAATTGTTCCTTTTTTTACTACTAAATCCCCTGCATTTATCTTATTTTTGCTACCTTTAATTTGTGAAATTTTTTCTTTTATGGCATTTTTTGTTTTTTCTTCATCTAAAATATAGTTAGGTGCTATAAAGAGATAAATTGCCTCTCTATCAATTCTTGTATAATCCTGCTCCACTATTTTTTTTAACTCTTCATTAATAATTAATGTAGACTTTTCTTTAAAAACCCCTTTTTCATAGATTTTTGCTAATATCTCACTTATCTCTTCAGATTTTAAATCTAATTGTTTATCTGACATTTTAGAATATCTAGTTACAATATCATCTGGAATTTTTATTCCAATATCTTTTTCAAAATTCTCTATTAATGACTCTTTCTTGCTTTTTTTATAACTCTTTATAATTTGAATAAAATTTTTCCAACTCTCTATATAATGGCTTTCTGCCTTAGAAACAAAAATATACTCTTTACCAAAATTACTAAGAACTTGCTCTATTATCTTATTTTTAGCTACTTCATCCTGAAAAACAACTGTTTTAGGAGAATAAATATCAGTTTTTGCAACATCCCCAGCTTCATAAGTGACATTATTAAAAAAAAGTTTTATATTATTACTTAAAATCATTGTTGCCATAAAAAAAATAATATAAAAAATTTTTTTACTGAGCATGCTGTTTTTAGAATAAAAATCCTCCTCACTAAAAAATTTTCTTTTAAATTCATAGCTATATTGAAAACCTAAAAATTCTATTTTTTTCACTTTTTAACTCCCCTAGTTTAAGTTAGACTTTTAGCATATCAAATATCTCTTTTTTGTTAAATAATGATATTTTTCTTACCGGTAAAGCTTCTTTAAAAAACTCACCATATTTTTTAGTAATTACTCTATTATCTAAAATAAATATATTCCCACTATCTTTTTTACTTCTTATTAACCTTCCTATCCCCTGTTTAAATTTTATTACTGCTTCTGGAATTTGATAATCTGTGAAAGAGTTTTTTCCTTTCATCTCTATACTTTCAATTATGGCTTCTGTTACTGGATCATTCGGTACTTTAAAAGGGAGTTTCACAATGATAACTGTACTTAATTTTTCCCCCTTTATGTCTACCCCTTCCCAAAAAGAATCTGTTCCAAACAGCACTGGTTTATTAGAATTTTTATACGCTGTTATTAACTGAGTTCTAGGCAATGTTCCATGTATAAATAAGTCTATCCCTTCACTTAAAAGTTCATCTCTAAGACTATAATATACAAAGTTTAAAAGTGAATATGATGTAAATAATACAAAGGCTTTCCCTTCAGTAGAGATTAAAATATCTTTTAAGAACTTAGAAACCTCAAAATTAAACTCTCTTAAATTTGGATCACAAATATCTTTAGGTATATAGACTTTCATTTGCTTTTCATAATTAAAAGGTGAGTGTATTACCTCTTCTACAACTTTTTCTTTTAAACCTATACTCTCTTTAAAATATTTAAAGCTTTTTCCTACTGCTATTGTTGCTGAAGTAAATATTATAGTTTTAATATTTATAAAAAGATTTTTTTCAAGTTCAGTATCTATTTTCAGAGGTGTGGCCACTCTTTTTACAAGCCCTCTTTTCCTATTAATATCTATCCAATATATATATTCATCCTCAGCTCTTTGATCAATAAATTTCAATGTGGCTATACTATCATCTAATCTTTCTAAATATTTTATAATTTCATTTATATGCCCTGTAGCATCATCAAGCTCTCTTAATAACCTTCTTAACTGACGACTTATCTTTTGATATTCACTATAAGCAGCTAAATACTCCCTTGTAGTACTACTTAGTCTATCAAGCTGATTAATATACTCTGTACTATTTTTCTTTATTCTTATAGATACTGTTTCTTGCTTCTCTACAGTAAAACTATCAATGATTGAATCAAAATATTTTTTTGTCTCTTTATAGAAAAAAGTATGCTTCTCTCTTAAATTATTAATTAGAATCTGTGCTTCATCATTTTTTAAGTCACTACAAATTTTATTCACTAAAACTAAAACGCCATTATTTTTTCTTTTCCCCTCACAAACCTCTATTTTATTTAGAAGCTTTATAAAAGCCATCTTTGAAACTTCACTTGAAAAATACTCTCTAGCAACTTTTTCAATATTATGTGCTTCATCAAAAACAATAGATGAATATTCAGGTAATAGTGGAGATTCTGCATTAAACCCCATCTCTTTTCTTAAAGCTAAATCTGTAAAATATAAGTGATGGTTAGTTATCAATACATCAGCGTTTTTTTTCTCATCTCTAACTTTGAAAAAGAAACATTCTTTTTTATATGGACACCTATTTTTGGCACAAATATCAGTTTCACTTTGAAAATTTTCCCATATATGAGGCTCAATCTCAAAACTTAGTTCACTTTTATCCCCAGTCTTTGTCAATTCTCCCCATTTTATAACTTCATTAATATGATTTTTTTGAACAACTGTTAAATCTTCTAGGTTACTTCTATCACCTTGAATAAAATTATAATATTTTCTATTACAAAGATAGTTTCCTCTGCCTTTTATTAATAAGTATTTAAAATCATACCCTAATACTTTTTTAGCTAAAGGGATATCTTTATTTAAAAGCTGTTCTTGTAAATTGATTGTATTAGTAGAAAATACAATTCTTTTTTTATTTTTTACAGCCCATTCTATTCCAGGAATAAGGTAAGCTAAAGTCTTTCCAGTTCCTGTCCCAGCTTCAACTACAACTTTTTCTTCGTTATTGAACCCTTCTTGAATTGCATTTACCATTAAAAGTTGTTCTTCTCTGTATTCAAACTCTTTAAAATAATGGGCAATTGTTCCCTCTTTTTCAAAATAAGGAGTAACGTCTATAGCTATATTTTTTTCTTTATGCACATTTACAACAACATATATTTCTGTAACTTCATTATTTATAATATAAAAACCACCATTAAAGTCATTGGCATAGTACGAAGCAACTTCTACATCTGCATCTGATGGATATAAATATCCTGAAGGGTGATTATGAATAATAACCTCTTCTCTATTCATCCTTTTTACAAGAGCAGGAGCGCTGTGTCTGTTTCCTCTGGCTAAAGCTTCAACCCGGCAGACTTTTCCATCATCATCTAAAATACCTTTAAAAAAAACTTCGTTTCCATCAGCTTCTGATATTATCTTTTTCATATTTTTTATAGCTTCATCATATATTTTTTCTTCTATATTCATCAATTAACCTTTTGCCTTTTTATGGTATATATATCCTTCATTATACTTTTTTTTATTAATTTATTCAATTTTTTTATAAATAATTTTTTTTTGACTTTTTTTTATAATATGCTATAATATGTATGGTCCATTGTGCAAATTATAGGTGTATCTTATAAAAATTCTCATTGAACGTTCACATATATTGACATTTAAGCTCAATTATGTTATTATGTTTTGATAATTTAAATTTATGGAGGTTTTTTATATGGCACATTCAGCATCAGCTAAAAAAAGAATATTAGTATCTGAGAGAAACAGAGAGAGAAATCAAGCAATCAAATCAAGAGTTAAAACTATGACTAAAAAAGTTTTAGTTGCAGTTGAAAACAATGAGACAGAAGTTGCTAACACAGCTCTTTCAGTTGCTTACAAAGAGTTAGACAAAGCAGTTACAAAAGGTGTATTAAAATCTAATACAGCTTCTAGAAAGAAATCTAGATTAGCTGCTAAAGTTAACGCATTATAATCTTTTTTTAATTTGTGTAATAGAAATATATAAGGTGGTTTGTTTTTTAATTAAGACAAATCGCCTTTTTTCTTTATTAAAGAATGATATTGTAGTTTTTTGAAAAATATGATATTCTTAAAATATTGTATATTAAAAATATTATATTTTTTATCACATAATTTCCATAAATAATGAGGTGCTTTATGAAATATATTATATTACTTTTTACTTTATTTTTTCTTAACTTAAATATATTTTGTGAACAAGTGGCGGAAACTATCCAAGACAGCGATTCTACTATTGTGAAAAATTCTAAAAATCTTCCTCTTACAGGGTTTATTCGTAGAGGACAAAATATTGAATTCTATAAAAATGGTGTCCCTCATGGTAAGTGGTTACAGTTTTATCCTAACGGTTCTTTAAAATGTATTGAAAATTGGAATGAAGGTAAACTTTCAGGAAAATATATATTATATAAAAATGATGAAACAAAGATTTTAGAAAATAACTATTTTAATGGTAAAGATCATGGAAAATATTTTATGTTTCATGAGAATGGGGGTAAATATATTACTGGAGAATTCGAACATGGAAAACCTATAGGGATTTGGTATTATTATAGTGATCATGGAAAATTAGTCGGTACTAATGACTTTACTTCAAACAGCAGTACTAACAATAAAAAATTAAAAAAATCAAAGTAGCAAATTTATATATTTAGCAGTTTGCCCACCGTATCTAGGAGAATCAATGAAAAATTTAAAAATCATATTATTTTTATTATTTAGCGTTAATACTTTTTCATTAACTCAAATAATTACTAAAGGAAATGACAATGAAAAAAGTATAGCTCTCACTTTTGATGATGGGCCTAATGATACATCTATGGTTTCTATCCTGGATTTGTTGAAAGAATATAATATAAAAGCTAGTTTTTTCTTAATTGGTAAAGAGATTAATGCCAGCAGCGTCAACAAAAAAGTCGTAAAAAGAGCTTATGATGAAGGACATGAAATTTCAACACATTCATATAATCATGTTAAATTTTCAAATTTAACTTCCTACCAATTGTACAGTGAATTAGAAAATTCAAATAACTTAGTTTATGAAATCATTGGAAAAAAACCTAAAATTTTCAGGGCTCCATTTGGTTCATTTACTTCAAATGGACTAAAAATAGCTGATGAATTAGATTTAATCCCTGTTATGTGGACTGTTGATACTTTAGATTGGAACATTAAAGAGAATAAAATTAGTGTTATAGAAAAAGTTTTAAAGAATATTTCAACAAACAGTATTATACTTATGCATACACTCCCTGGTAACTATAAATCTTATGAAGCACTTAAAGTTTTAATCCCTTATTTACAAAAAGAGGGGTATAAATTTAAAAAAGTTTCAGAAATAATTCATGAAGAAGCTTACTCTAATACCTCTATTTCCAATTATGCAGAAACTTTTCATGATACTCTAACATATTAAAGAGTAAAATAAAAAAAATAAAAGAGACTTTAGTCTTAAAAGTGTAATCTAAAATTCTACTTTTAAGTAAGTCTCTTTTTCTTTTTATTTTTTTTCTAGTTTTAACATATGATTAAGTCTTTCTTTTTTTGTCTTTAAATATTTATAGTTAATATCATTACTCTCTTGTTCTATCGAAATTCTGTTAGATACTTGAACCCCATATTTTTTAAGACCGTTTATTTTTCTATGATTATTTGTCATAAGTTCTACAGATTTTACTCCTAAAGCTTTTAACATCTGGCTCGCTATATAATAATCTCTTAAATCCTCTTCAAAACCTAACTCTAAGTTTGCATCTACTGTATCTGCTCCTTCTTGTTGAAGTTTATATGCTCTGATTTTATTAATAAGTCCTATCCCTCTACCCTCTTGTCTTAAATATAGCAGAATACCACTTCCATGCTGATTAATTTTTGATAAAGCTTCATCTAACTGCCCGCCACAATCGCATTTTAACGACCCTAATACATCCCCTGTTAAACACTCAGAATGTACTCTTGTCAGAACATTTTCTTTCCCAAAAACATCCCCTTTTACTAATGCTACATGCTCTTTTTTATCATAAGGGTTTTCAAAACCAATTATTCTAAAATCTCCATATTTTGTAGGTAAAACAGCTTCTGCTGCTATTACAGTCTGCAGTTCCACTCTTTTTCTATATTCAACTAATGCTTCTATTGTTATCATTTTAAGATTATGCTTTTCACAATAGCCAACAAGATCTGGCACTCTCGCCATTTCGCCATCCTCTTTTAAAATTTCACAGATAACCCCTATTGGCGCAAACCCAGCTAATTTAGCCAAATCAACAGCAGCCTCTGTGTGCCCTTCTCTTTCTAATACTCCATTTTTTTTTGCTATTAATGGAAATATGTGTCCTGGTCTTCTAAACTCTGACTCATGTTTAGCAAAAACTGCAATATCTTTTATTGTTTTTAACCTATCGCTTACTGATATACCTGTTGTCGTTCCCTCTAGAGAATCTACAGAAACTGTAAATGCAGTACCATGAGCATCAGTATTGTTATGAACCATTTGAGAAAAATTCAACTCTCTTCCTCTTTTTTCACACATTGGGACACAAATTAAACCTCTTCCCTCTTTTGTCATGAAATTGATTGAGTCATATGTAATGTTTTCAGCTACTCCTATTAAATCTCCCTCATTCTCTCTCTTCTCGTTATCTACAACCACTATAAGCTTTCCACATTTTAAGTCTTCTAGTGCCTCTTCTATAGTATGAAACATTTCATCCTCCACTTTTTAAAAATTATATCCCAATATATACATAATAAACTATAAGAAACCATTTTCCAATAAAAATTTTTTATTTATTTTACTGCTCTCTTTTATATTATCTTTTGAATAACAATCTTCAGTGCTATATAGACTGCTTTTTTCAATAAATTTACCTATTATATCTGTCTCTATATTAACTAAATCACCTATTTTATTTATCCCTAAAGTTATCATCTTTTGTGTATGTGGAATTATAGAAACTGAAAAATTATTTTTTTCAACAGCTGATATTGTTAGGCTCGCTCCGTCAATTGTGACTCTGCCTTTTTCAATAATATATTTTGAATATCTACTTGGAATCTCTATTGTATAAATTTTTGAAAACCCGTCATTTTTTATCTTTATAATTTTACCTTGGCACTCCACATCCCCAGTTACTAAATGCCCTCCTAAAGGTGTATTTAGTGTCAGTGATTTTTCTAAATTAACTTTATTTCCCATTTTAAGTGATTTTAACCCACTTCTATCTAAAGATTCATTCATTACATCAGCTACATAAAAATCTTTTCCTAATTCAACAACAGTTAAGCATACTCCACTTGTAGCTATGCTATCCCCTATTTTTGCATCTAATATTACTTTTTTGCAATTTACTTTAAGTTTAACCCCTTTAGAGCTATGTTTTATATAAGAAACTGTTCCCATCTCTTCTATTAATCCAGTAAACATCCTTCACCTCTGTTAAAATCAAACTCCACACCTATATTGTCACCATAAATATTATATTTCACATTTTTTAATTCTATACACTGACTTATTTTCTCTTTTGAAAATCCACCGATAAAAGAGATCCCCTCTTTGTCACCCAATATTTTAGGAGCGATAAATATCTCACCTGCATCTATCAGTTCCTCTTTAAAAAACTGAGAAATAATATTTTCTCCACCCTCTACAAGTATAGCATCAATTCCTAACTTCCCTAACTCTACTAAAATCTCTTTCATATTAAATCTATCCCCTTTAAAAGTAATAAATTTAATTCCGTATTCTATGTTTAATCTATTATATTTCTCTTTTTTTTCTAAATTTAATGAATTCCCATCCCACTTGTTTTCATTAGATGTTATGATAATTGTTTTAAAATCACTATTTTCAGAAATAATTTTATAATCTTCAGGTATTTCTAATTTTGAATCAAAGATTATCCTGTAAGGATTTCTTCCACATTCTAATGCTGTTTTCAGTTGAGGATTGTCATTAATAACTGTGTTTTTCCCAACCATAATCCCCATAAACTTATCTCTGTAATATTGAACTTTTTCTCTAGCTTTAGAATTTGTAATCCATTTAGATGAACCGTTTTTTGTAGCAATTTTCCCATCTAATGTAATTGCACATTTTAAAAATATATAAGGAATCTGCTCTTTAATATATTTAAAAAATATCTTGTTTATTTCACGGCACTGAGAATCTAAAACACCTGTTTGAACATCTATTCCTGCATCTTGAATCATTTTTATCCCATTACCTGATACTTTAGGATTAGGATCGATACAACCAACAACACATCTTTTTATATTATTTTTTATAATTAAATCTGCACAAGGGGGTGTTTTACCAAAGTGTGAACATGGTTCTAAAGTTACATAGATTGTAGCATCCTCTAATGAGTTACTTTTCCCTTGAGCTATTAAATTATTTTTAGCGTTCTCTATAGCATTTACTTCAGCATGAGGTCCACCGTAAAATTCATGATACCCCTTTCCGATAATCTGTTCCTCTATTACAACAACTGCTCCTACTAAAGGGTTAGGATTTACTTTTCCTACCCCTTTCATAGCCTCATTTATTGCAACTTTCATAAACTCAATATCTTTATTTTTTCTTTCTATAGCCATAAATTAAAACCCTTTTATTAAATTTACCATTTCGATTGCTCCAACTGCAACATCAAACCCTTTATTTCCTGCTTTAGTTCCTGCTCTTTCTATCGCTTCTTCTATGCTATTTACAGTTAAAACTCCAAACATAATTGGAATCCCTAATTCCATAGAAGCTGATGCCACACCTTTTGATACCTCTGCACATACATAATCAAAATGAGGTGTTGCACCACGGATAACTGCACCTAATGTTATTACAGCATCGTATTTACCACACATTGCCATTTTTTTTGCCACTAGTGGAATCTCATATGCTCCTGGAACCCACGCTATTTCTATATTCTCCTCTGGAACTTCATGTCTTTTTAATCCGTCTATCGCTCCACCTAACAATTTTGAAACTATAAATTCATTAAATCTTGCACAAACTATCCCAACTTTTATCTCTTTTCCTGAAAAATTACCTTCATAAACTTTTATCATCTTTACTCCTCCATCTTAATTTAAATTCTTTTAGAATAAAATAGTGGCAAATAAAAATACCCCAATTACTTGGGGTATAAGTTCATGATTAATAAATTATAATAGTTTTTACATCCTTAAATTTAAAGAATGAATTTTTAAATGATTTTAAAAAATATATCATTTTAAAAAATAAAAACTATATATAACCATTAATACCTCTCTCATCCAGACTATACTGTCGGTACTGGAATCTCACCAGTTCAAGTTCGAAAACCTCGCGGACTATGACCGCCGGTAGGGAATTGTTCAATAACTCACCCTGCCCCGAAGTAAATAATATCTTATTCTTTTGCTATAGTATATATGAAACTGTTTATTAATGTCAACTATTAATTTAATTTTTTTTACCTCTATGCATTTTCAATTGACAATTTTATGTATTTCTAATAAAATAACGTGTAAATTTAATTTTTATACTATAATATAAGGGGGCTTTCAATTGAAATTAGAGACTTTAGGAAGGCATATACTTGTAGAATTTTATAACTGCAACGAGGAGATAATGAAAGATCCTATTTTAATAGAAAAATTTATGAACGAAGCTGCAAAAAGAGCAAACGCAACAATTATTAACTCCGTTTTTCATCACTTTAACCCTTATGGTGTTTCTGGTGCTGTTATTATATCTGAATCACATTTAGCAATTCATACTTGGCCAGAATATGGTTATGCTGCTGTGGATGTTTTCACATGTGGGGATAAGATAAACCCTTGGGTTGCTTTTGATTATTTAGAAAAAAGTTTTGAAGCAGATAGAAGTGAATCAGTTGAACTGCCAAGAGGGATGGTTGAAAAGATAAAAAAATATTACCCTACAAAGTTAGATAAAGTTACATTTAAACCAGAATAATAAAAAAATTCAATATAAAATAGGAGGGATTATGCTAGATTTAATATATTCGGAAAATTGGACTAAATACACAAAATTTTCTACAAAAGTTACAAGACATATTTACAGTGAAAAGACACCTTTTCAACAGATAGACTTTTTTGATTCAGTAGAGTTTGGACGTTTTTTTACTTTAGATGGACTTATTATGGTTACAAAAAAAGATGAATTTATATATCATGATATGATTACTCATGTTGCTTTAGCCACTAATCCTAAAATAAAAAAAGTTTTAGTTATTGGGGGAGGGGATGGAGGTACAGTTAGAGAGCTCACAAGATATAAGCATATTGAAGCGATAACTATGGTTGAAATAGATGAAAGAGTTGTTAAACTCTCACAAGAGTATTTTCCAATCACTACTACAGGGCTTAATGATCCAAGAGTTAAATTAATTTTTGGCGATGGTCTAAATTTTGTAGAAAAAGCAGATAAAGAGAGATACGATCTGATTTTAGTTGATTCTACTGACCCTATCTCTGTTGGTGAAGGACTCTTTACAACTGAATTTTATAAGAATTGCTTTAGAGTTTTATCTAAAGATGGAATACTTATAAATCAACATGAATCACCTTATTTTGATAACTACGCCAAAGAGATGAAAAAAGCTCATTCAAAAATTAAAAATATTTTTCCTATTTCAAAAGTCTATCAATTTCACCAACCAACATACGCTTCAGGGCATTGGTTATTCGGATTCGCTTCAAAAACTTTCGACCCTTTAAAAGATCATAAACCTGAAATTTGGGAGAGCTTTAAAATAAAAACTAAATATTATAACTCAGATTTGCATAAAGGTTGCTTTGCTTTACCTACATATGTGCAAGATATGTTGAAATAAAGGAGAAAATTATTTAAGTTAAAGTGGAGTTTTTCCATTTTACAAAGGGGGGAGTATGAAAGATAAGAAATTATCTACAACGGCATTTTTAGTTCCTTACTTATTTTTAGCACTTTCATATGTTCACTTTAGAAAATCTGGTAAAATCTCTTCATTCCAAGCTGTAAAGAGTGAAAAAGCAGGTATGTTTATAGGTTTCTTAGTTTTTGCTTTAACACTTGGTTCACTAATTTTCTCAGGTATTGATATAGCTGCACCTCTTTCGGAGCAGATGGATACTATTAAGTTGTATTATGGAGGACTAATTATGTTCCTTGCACTTGGTTATATTGTTAAATACCTTAGCAAAAAAAATGCACATATAAAAGAATAATTTAAAGTTAATTATATATAAAAAAACCACAGCTAATAAACTGTGGTTTTTTTATTTTTCATTCTTTTATTAAAACGAATAATTATCTCTTTTTACTCTGCTTTATTTTTTCTTTCATAATTATGTACAATTAAGTAAGAGATAATTGCAAAGATGATTGGTCCAACTATAAACTCATCATATACACCTGGTATATTCATCCCTAAAATTCCACCATCAGCTGCATCTAAATCCATAACTGAGAAGACGTTTCCAAATGCTACAACTAGTGTTACTACCCATCCACCTAGAATTCCAAATCCTTTATTTTTAGAAAGTACTTGGAAAGGTTTTTCTATTGAATCATTATTTAAAAATTTAATGTATGCATAAGAGATAAATATATATGGTAATGTCATGGCTATATTTGTCATACCTTGAAGAGTTGCAAAGAATTTAGCAGCTCCTTTTCCTCCAAATGCAACTAATGCGATCATGATAACTACGAAAGCACCTTGAACTAAAAGAGCTTTTTTAGGAGTTTTAGTTACCTCATCATCTGCACCCATCCCTAATGGCCATAACTCTTCTGGCGTACCATCTATCATCTGCTTTAGTGGTGCATACACAAGTGTAAAGAAAGCTCCAACATATGCTAAAAACATTCCAATACCTGCAAATCTAGCAAATAACTCTTTTAAAATTTCTGGATTAGACATATGGAATACTTTCCCTAAAGTTAATCCTAATTGTCCAACAACAACATAAGTTACAGTAGCATAGTTAACTAAAGCTTCTCCATTAACATCTTTAGCACCCATTACCTCTGCCCAGTTTGTAAATGTTCCAACAAAGAATACACCTAAGGCATACCCAACAGAGATTATAGCACCTGCAAAAGCTAATCCACCAATGTAAGATTTTTTATCTTTAACAGTGTCTACTAATCCTCCACAAGCTTCCATCCCTCCAAAAGCAAATAAAGCATAAACTAAGAACCCTAAACCTGCTACTGGAGTTCCAAATTTTTCATTTGGAGATTGGAACATTGCAAAATTTGTCTCACCTAAAGTTAACCCATTAGATAATAAAACTATTACTCCACCAAGAAATAACAGTATATTTAAAGCTATTACTGCCATACCACCGATAGATGCAACTTTTGCTACCCCTTTTATACCTTTAATTGCAACGCTAGTTGTAAAAATCATAAAACAGATTCCTATAATTCCAAAGAATTGTGATGCTCTTAAACCTGTCCATGCCATTACATTAGCATCAGTAAATATATTTCTACCAAATAGACCAAAAGATAATGGAATCCACATATTTGTAGCTTTTCCTACCATCCATACTACATAAGAGATCCACCACATGAAAATCCCTGTAAATGCCCATTTTATTCCAACACATCTTTCCATCCATGTATAGATTCCACCATGCGAATCTTTAAAAGCTTGTGCCATCTCTGCTATCATTAAAGAGAATGGTATGAAATAAAGAATTGCAGCAATTACAAAGTAAGGTATCGCTGAATAACCCATATTAAAGTAAGATAATGGAATATTTGCAAATCCATATACTGATGTAAAAATCATTAATGCTAGGGCTACTAGACCCATTTTGTTTTGATCGGTATGTTCGTGTCCGCTCATAAAAAAAACCTCCTGATATTAAATTTTTATGTTTACATAGACAATGATTATATCATATTTTTCATTTTAATACAAAATTTTTGTTCATAATTTAAACTTTTAAAACGGAAGAAAGCTATTCCAATGTTGGAATAGCCCCTTCGTAATTTTTTATCTTTTTTTTATACTATACCCATTCTTCTCTTACTATTTCACCCTTAATTCCAACCATAATAAGTTTTAAAGGAATCTTTCTTTTAGCTTTAGCTACGGCTTGTTTTGCCATTGCCAATAACCCACCGCAACAAGGAACCTCCATAATCATACAAGTGATTGTATTAAGATTGTTATTATCTATCATGCTAACTAGTTTTTCTACATATATATCCTGCCCATCGTCAAGTTTTGGACAAGCTATTGCTAAACTTCTGTTTTTTAAATGCTTAGAGTGAAAATCTCCTACAGCGTATGCTGTACAGTCTGCTGCAAGAAGTAAATCTGAATTTTTAAAGTATGGAGCTTGAGGCGAAACTAAGTGAAGCTGTACTGGCCACTGTGTAAGCTGAGAATCAACATTCCCTGTTGCTTCAGTTTTATTTTGTGATCCAAAACTCATCATTTTAGATCCTGGACAACCTCCACCATTACCATGTTGATGTTGATGTGATTTTGCCGCTTCTTTTGCCTCAAGTTCTAATGGATTTTGTATTCCAAACTCTTTTAATGTCTCAAGTGCAGTATTGTAAAAATCCATTGCATTGTGATCACGTAAGTGAGAAATATGTGCTTTTATTGTGTTAGCTCCAGCAGGAATGATATTATCTATCATAACCTTTCTTTCATCATACTCTTCCACTTCTTTCTTTTCAATTGTCATAGCACCCTCTGGGCAATGTCCTAAACAAGCACCTAATCCATCACAATATAAATCACTTATAAGTCTAGCTTTCCCATCAATTATCTGTAAAGCTCCTTCATGACAATTAGGAACACATAATCCACACCCTGTACATTTTTTTTCATCTATTACTACGATATCTCTTTTCATGTAAAACACCTCTTTTTTAATTTATTTGTTTCTTTATGAGATGATTTTAACACTATACTTCAAAAATTTATGTGACTTTTGCAACTTTTTTTAATATTTTTTTCTAATAAACTAAATTAAAAAAACGCAATTAATTTTTTTAAATTTTCTAGTATCTCTCGTTCATTTTCTATAGATGTCCTGTCTGAATTAGGAAAAAACACCTCTGCTAAAACTTTACAGCCTGTACATCTTAGAAACTCTTTTACTGCTGGTTTACTTCCATCAAATTGAGTTTTAAAACTTGGAGAACCACCTATTAAAACATATGCACCTTTTTTTGAATTTGGTTCATCATCCCCTCTATTTTTCCCATTCCAATATACTTGAGTCCTATCTATTATAAGCTTCAATGGAGCTGGGGCTCCTAAACAATAAATTGGTGAAACTACTATTATATTATCTGCATCATCAATTTTTTTGTAATAGTCCTGCATCTCATCCTTTATAGAACATCCTTTGACATTATTGCAATAACCACATGCAATACAAGGTTTTACTAATTTATCATATGCATGAATTATCTCAATCTCCCCAGGTATTTTATCAGCAATAAGATTGACTACCTTGCTGGTATGTCCATTTTTTCTCGCTGAACCATGAAATATTAATGTTTTCATCTAAACTACCCCTTCAAGTTAAAATAACTATTTTTTATAATTTTGCAATGCTCTCTTTAATTTTTTCTAAATACCCTTTTCTTACGCTCTCTTCAACAAAAGGTGCAGACCAGAATGTTTCTATACTAACCAACTCTATTCCGCAAAAACCAATAGTCCCATAATCTGAAGTTGTTTCATAAGCAACTTTCCTTCCATCACTTAGATTTAAATTTAAATCACTTCCTGAAGTTCTAAATATAATACCTTTTCTTCCAGATAGAAGTTTAATAACTCCATTATCTCCATATTTATATGCAAAACCAGGAAGAAGTATTTTATCAAAATACCCCTTTAGCATTGCAGGAAAACTATTCCACCATGTTGGGTGAATAACTATTATTGCTTCTGCCCAAAGTAAAAACTCCTGTTCTTTTTTTATATCAGGTGGGGTTTCACCTTTTCCTAAAGTTTCAAAATCTTTTAAGGATAAAACCGGATTAAAACCTATCTCATAGAGATCTCTAACTTCTACTTCGTGTCCTCTGATTTTAAGTTGATTTAAAACTTCATCTTTCACTGCATGATTAAAACTTTTTGAATTTGGATGTGAATATATAACTAGGCATTTCAATGTAATCCCCTCCATACTAAAAAATATAACTAATTCATTGTCCTGATAATTCTATTCATATTTTTTAGTATTTTTTCTTTAAATTACATTATTAAATTTGTTTTTTATGATTAAACTATTTTTTTTCCATGAAATTCAGAAGATGGTATTTTCTTTGATATTAACTCTAAATTTTCTTTAGTAACTTTTCCTGCTACTACTATTTTAATTCTGTTATTTGAAACTTTTAACATTTCATTAAGAGTGTCCATCCCCTCTAGAGCTGTTTCTCTCTTTCCTGAAGTTAAAATTCTTTTTATTCCCAATTTAATAAATTTTTCTATCTCTTCTACTGGATTTTCAACTTCATCAATAGCTTTATGAAAAGTTATCTCCATTGGCTTAGAAAGTTTTACTAATTCTTTTAGTACTTCATAATTAACTGTTTTATCATCTTTTAAAACTCCAAAAACTACCCCTGGAACTCTTAGTTCTTTACAAATTTTTATGTCCTCTTTCATTATCTCTATCTCATCATCTGAATAACAAAAATCTCCACCACGTGGTCTAATCATAACAAGTGTTGGAACTTCTAGATCTTTTACACATTTTTTTATCATTCCATAAGATGGAGTAGTTCCCCCTACTTCTAAATTTTCACAAAGTTCTACTCTATTCGCCCCATTATTTACAGCTATCTTTGCTTCAGAATATGACCCTATACACGCTTCTTTTATCATTTTCACTCCTAATTTTATGTTTGAATTTTTTTTCTTGTTAATTGTTACTAAAATATGTTATAATGCATAGCACTAGTTTTTATATATTTTACTTTGGAGGTCAATATAATGAAAAAAATTATATATTTAACTTTTCTTATAGCATTTTTATTTGTAGGATGTTCCTCTAGTAGTGTAAAGAAAGAAGTAACACCTCAGCCTGTTGTTATAACTCAAAAAAATGATAAAGCTCCTTTTTCTGGATCTGAAATGTATCAATTTTACGAAACAGGAAATGGCTCTTGGTATGGTAAAGAGCTTCATGGTAGGGCTACTGCCTCAGGAGAACGTTTTAATATGAATGAATATACTGCTGCCCATAAGTATCTTCCTTTTGGGACTATTGTAGAAGTTACTAATATTAATACTGGAAAAATGGTCACAGCACGTATAAATGACAGAGGTCCTTTCAGGCATGGCAGAGTATTAGATTTAAGTTCTAAAGCTTTTTCTGCAATTGCTAATACTTCACAAGGAGTTATCCCCATGGAGATTAGGATTGTTTCTTACCCTCAGTTGAGTACCCAATAAATTTTATTGAGTAGAGAGCAATTAACTTTTATTGCTCTCTACTTTTTTTCTCTCTATTTTTTATGATATCTACAGTTAATGCAAATCTCTTTATAATTTTTTATTTTAAATATCTCTTTTGGAGCTTCTGATTTTTTTGATATTCCATCCACTACCATAGATATATCAAAGCATAAACCATTTGTATCTAAATCTGTTTCTAAGAGAGGACAAAATACAAATTTACCTTTCTTTAAATTATCATTCTCAAAATTATCCTCTTTTAAAAGGAAAATATCTTCCTCAATATTAAAATCTTCCCTCTCGTTAATATCCTCTATTTCTAATTTTGAACCATCATTTTTAGGGAAAAAAGAGTTTTTATCAAAATTTAAATCTTTTTCACTTTCGAAAAGATTCATTAAATCTAATTTTATTTCACTCTCTTTTCTATCTGCTTTTAATTCAAAATTATTCATACTACCTACTGCAGTTTTTTCTTGAAGATTTATTTTTTCATTTTTTATGTTTTTATTTTCATAATTTCCAAAGAAACTGTCCTCTCTGTTCTCTTCAGAATCTGTTATTTTATGTATTTTTCTTAATTCATTTAAAAGTTCAAGATACATGTTTCCTGAGCAAAACTCTTTTTCATATATGAAATCAAGTTTTTTTACCCTGTCTTTATAGCTCTCTTTTAAAATTATATCTAACCCAAACTCTATTGAATCAAGTAATGGAAATATAGGTGGAATATATAAAGTTGATTTTCTATTATGCTCTTTCCTTATAAATTCTAGCAAATCTAAATATTTTTTATTTGAAATAATATTTTCTAAATTTAACATCTTTAAAACCGAGTATTGTCCGCTATAGTATTCATAACACTTTATTTTCTCTAAATCTTTAGATATCTCAACATTATTTATTAAGTTTAATAACTCATTTAATTTTTCAGACATTTTTCCTCCTAGTTTGCATATAATTTCAATATTTTCTGATATTAATTATACTTTATTTTAAATTATTTTCCTATTTATTGTTGTTATATAAACCTAACATATTATATAGATATAACTGAAAAAATGTAAGCAAAAAAGGATAAACTTTAAACTGTTCACCCTTTTTTATATGTACATATTTTTATTTTTTTAAAAACAGCTCTCTTACATTAATCTGTTCTTTCATCATTTTATTTCTAACTAAGAAATCAACTGATTTTTCCAAATCTGCTATATCTTTCTCTTTGATTTCTGGATTAAAATCGTAATCATTATATAGTAGTTTCACTTCATTTATATTAAGTTCAAGTTCTCCTGATACAATTTGCATAGACTCTTCAGGATTATTTTTAATATAATCCAAAACTTTAGCTTCAGCTTCTTCAAATATTTTAATAATTTCGGGGTTCTCTTTATAAAACTTTTTTCTTACTGCAGATACTGTTGTTCCATCTATATACCCTTCTCCGTCTGTTATTAATTTATACCCCTCTTTTTTTAAATTATATGCCAAAGAACCCCCAACTACTGCTACATCTATTTTTCTATTTTTTAGAGCTGCCTCAGCATTTTTCATTGTCATGTTTTCAATAATTACATTTTCCACTGTCATCCCACCTGAATCTAAATATGAAACTAGCAACTGATAAGCTATTCCACCAACAGGAACCCCTATTACCATCCCTTTTATATCTATTGGAGACGTTATTTTATCAAAATTAGTGTATATTGAAAATGACTTTGGAGCCCTGCTAGAATGTCTATATTTATTCAAATAATGAACTAAATATCTTTTTATTATAAAAAAAAGAAATCTACTTACTGAGTGATACTCAATAAGTAGATTTTTATATTAAAGCTATAATTTTTAAAATGGTGCCGCTTATCGGAGTCGAACCAATCACCTACTGATTACAAGTCAGTTGCTCTACCAGATGAGCTAAAGCGGCATAATTAAATTGTGAATATCTAAATGGCGGGAGTGACGAGGCTCGAACTCGCGACCTCATGCGTGACAGGCATGCGCTCTAACCAACTGAGCTACACCCCCACAAAATTAATGGTGGTCACAACAGGACTTGAACCTGTGACCCCCTGCTTGTAAGGCAGGTGCTCTCCCAACTGAGCTATGCGACCATAATATGTGGTACCCCGTAGGGGAATCGAACCCCTGTTTACAGAGTGAAAATCTGCTGTCCTAACCACTGAACGAACGGGGCAAATTAAATGGTGCGTCATACAGGACTTGAACCTGTGGCAACACGATTAAAAGTCGTGTGCTCTACCAGCTGAGCTAATGACGCATCTGGAGCGGGAAACGAGGGTCGAACTCGCGACATTCAGCTTGGAAGGCTGACGCTCTACCAACTGAGCTATTCCCGCAGACATTTATAATATTACCATTTAATCTATCTTCTGTCAATATTTTTTTTATTTTTTTAATTAATTATATTGAATTTTTTCTGAAGTTTATATTTTACATTTCCAACAAATTCTATTTTTCTATTCATCATTAAAGGGATAATATATTGTTTCTTTTCTCTTGTTATAATGTCTAAAACAATTTGATAATTAGATTTTTTACCAACTGAACTCTCCCTTAGTGTACAACTTTCAATCTCCTGAAATGGGATATGCATCTTTTCATAGATTAACTCCCCTACTTTATTATTAATTCTAATATCGTATTTCAGTGTTGCAAATACATGCTTGCATCCCATATACATAAGTAAAATAGAAAATATAATATTAATAGCTCTATAGTTATGCAAATACCCTACATAGGCAAAGTATAAACTGATCATGATAGTAGGTATCCCTGTGCACAACCATACTAATTTTTTCTTAAATTCTAACTTAAAAATTTCTAAATCTTTAAACTCATTTTTATTAAACTCATTTACATTTTTTACAAAATCATCATAAAATAGCATTTTTTTTACATCTCTCCTTATTTATTTTACAAGTTTATATATTTTTTCGCCCTCTTTTACCATCTTTAATTTATCTCTTCCTATCCTCTCAATATAGTAAGGGTCATTTAACTCCCCTACTTTTTTAGAATACTCATCTATCTGCTCTTTTAAAGCCAATATTTTAACATCTAATTCATTTATTTTTTTCATATTTCTGCTGTATTTAATATGACTTCTAGCAATTTGTGGAAAAAAAACAGTGCAGTTTCCACCTATAATTATAGAAATTATTATTATTATAAATACTTCTTTCACTTTTTCCTCCATAACAATAAAATAAATAGAAATTAATATACTATCTGTTTTTCTCTAAAAATTTTAACTTCTTCGAGATCAACCTTTTAGCTACTGGAGATACTTTGTCCACATATAAAATCCCATCTAAATGGTCATATTCATGCTGAAATGCCCTTCCTAGAAGATCATACCCCTCTTCTATAACAGTTTCCCCTTTTTCATTCAAATATGTCACTTTTACTTTTTCATACCTTTTAACTGGTTTATATATTCCAGGCACACTTAAACACCCTTCTTCACACTCCACTAAATCTCCAAAATACTCTATTTTAGGATTAATTACTTTTCTTACTTTTCCATCCCCTATATCCAGTACAAACATCCTCATATTGAAACCTACCTGCGGGGCCGCTAATCCAATACCTTTTACGCTATGCATAGTTTCTACCATATTTTTTAGAATTTCTAAAATCTCAGCTGTTATTTTTTCAACATCAACTGATTTTTTTCTTAATACTTCATCACCGTATACTTTTATTTCGTATATCACTACTCCACCTTCTTTTATATTAAATTTATAGGATCTACATCCACTACTACTCTAAACCTTTTATTTTTAGCTAGTTCGGCTAAATGAACAGATAGTTTCCGTTTTACTTCTTCAACACTAACTCTGTCACCTTTTATAACAATATTTAACCTATATCTATCCTTTACTTTATATACTAAGGACTTCATTGGTCCATATATCTCAACATTTTCAGATTTAATTTTTTCTACAATACCCTTTGCAAATTCAGTTAATCCTTCCTCTTTCAATGCTGATACCCCTACATTTATTATTTTGCTAAATGGAGGGTACCCAAAAATTTTCCTATCCTCTATCTCTCTTTTATAAAAATTTAGATAATCTCCATTTTTAATGTCAAAGTATACTTTATTTTCTGGTTGATAAGTCTGTATAATAACCTCTCCATTTTTATCTCCTCTCCCTGCTCTCCCTGCAACTTGAGTTATTAATTGGAAAGTCCTTTCATTGGATCTAAAATCTGGAAAATTTAGTGATGCATCAGCATTTATAACACCTACTAAAGTAACATTTGGAAAATGAAGTCCTTTTGCAATCATTTGTGTTCCTATCATTATACTGTACTTTCCACCTAAAAAATCTTCATATAAATTAGTATGAAAATCTTTTCCTTTAGAAACTTCTGAATCAACTACCACTGAAGATACTCCAAATATATTATCTAGCCCTTCTTGAATTTTTTCTACACCTACACCGCTTTGTGAAATATTTTCACTTCCACATTTACTACATTTTCCAGTAAACCTTTTAGAAATTCCACAATAATTGCATTTTAAAACTCTATCCTTGAGGTAATAACTGTATTTTATAGAACAATGCTCACATTCCTCTACAGCTCCACAATTGTTACATTGAATATACGTTGAATACCCTTTTCTATTTAAGAACAGTATTATCTGCTCTTTCTTTAAAAGCCTATCTTTGATTTTTTCTAACAACACTTTGCTAAAATATTGACTTTCCTCATTCTTCATGTCCACAATCTCAATCTCTGGCATTTGGGCATCATTATATCTTTTATTCATCTCTAAAAGTTTAAACACATTTTTTTCCCCATAATAGTAGGACTCAATAGATGGTGTAGCTGAACCTAAAATTAATTTGCACCCCTCTATCTCTACTCTTTTTAGTGCTACAGTTTTTGCATTATACATTGGCGAGCTGTCTTGTTTATATGTATTCTCATGCTCCTCGTCAATTATTATGAACCCTATATTTTTTATAGGGGCAAAAATTGCCGATCTAACACCTAAAACTACTTTTTTTTCACCGATACTTACTTGTCTCCACTGCTCTATAATTTCATCAGGAGTCATTCTGCTATGTAAAACTGCAACTGCACTTCCAAACTCCTTAAAAAATCTGGCTACTATTTGTGGAGTTAATGCTATTTCTGGAACTAAAAACAGTGTCCCTTTTCCATCTTTTAGACCCTCTTTTATTAAAGAGATATATACCTCTGTTTTCCCAGAGCCAGTTACCCCTTTTAATAAAAAATATTTTCTATTCTCTTGTAAAATTATATTTTTTATAGTTTCTTGCTCATCATTCAAACTTATTACTTCGGAATTTTCACTAAACTCATCATTTAATATGTTTACTTCTCTTTCTTTTATTAAACTTTCTCTTATTATATAAAATTTTTTTTCTAAAAGCAATTTTTCTACTTCTTCTCTAGTAAATTTTTTCTCTAAAAATACTTTTGCGATTTTCTCTTTTTTCCCAAAGTACTTCAACAATTTTTTATCAAGTTCAGTTTCAAATTTTTCTTCTCTATTAAGAATATAATATGGTCTACCATATGCTTTTTCTTTTTTCCTCATCCCTATATTAAATATTTGAGAGTACCCTGTAATATAGTAGTTTTTTGTCCATTTTAATAGTTTTATATAATTGGAATCATATTGCAAATCTATAGGGTATCTCTTTAGAATTGGATTAATTTTATAATCAAATTTCTCTTTCCTATCCTCTTCAACAACTACAGCTATAGCATCTTTTTTGTTAAATTTTACTTCAACAAACATTCCAACTTCATATTCATCATCTTGATCGCAATAAGTAAATAGACCATTAGTACCTGCTACATAAAGATTTAAATACCTCATTTTTTTGCCTCACTCTCTTGAAACTCTAATTTAATTTTTTCAACTTCATATATATTTTCATTGGTTAATGGAAACTGTTTTTTTACTATCCCATTCCCTTTTAAGTCTAATTTAAACCTAGTCCCTTCAAATATTTTTAAAATTTCAGTCAATGTTTTCCCTGATAAATCTGGCATTATATCTTTATTTAACATCTCAAGCTCTTTTGCAAATTTGTTATCTTCTTGAACTTTTATTTCACCGATTGATAAAAAATTAGCTATATTGCTTGACATCATATTTTTACTACTTGTTATTCTGGCAACAACTTCTCCAAAAACTGGTGCAGCAACTGAACTTCCATATCTTCCATACACAGTATCAGATTGTGGTTTTAATATCATTATTAAAACTGTGTATTCTGGCTTATCAATAGGAAATAACCCCATAAATGATGATAAATAATCATTTTTTAGATACCCTCCACCAGGAGCACTTAACTGTGCTGTTCCAGTTTTTCCACCTATTCTGTAACCATTTACAATGGCTTTTTTTCCAGAACCAATTACTACGTTATTCTCCATCATCACTTTTATCTTTTCTGATGTGCTCTCAGATATAACTTTTCTAACTTTTTTTGGGGTATTTCTTCTAATAACTGTCCCATCTTGATCTATAATTTTATCTACAATATATGGTTTATATAGTGTTCCACCATTAATTGCAGCTGAAAATGCTGTTATTAATTGTATAGGAGTTACTACTATCCCTTGTCCAAGAGCCATAGTATGCTTTTTTAATTTATCCCATTTTTTATATGGAGATGCATAAGGTTTTAATTCACTTGGAAAATCTACTCCTGTTCTGTCATAAAAACCAAATTTTTTAAGATACTCCTCGAATTTTTCATCACTGAAATATTCACTAATCAGTACCATACCAACGTTACTTGATTTATTTATTACATCTCCAGTATCTATAACCCCTCTTGTCCCTCTAGATGACTCCTTTATTGTATGACCAAATTTAGTGATTGTACCATCACCAACATTAAATTTAGTTGTAGGTGTTATATATTTTTCTTCAATAGCAGCTGCTACCACAAGAGGTTTAAATGTTGACCCTGGCTCGAACTGGTCCTGAAAAATTGGATTTCTTACGTCTTTTTTCTTTTGTGAAAAATATGAAGTCGCTATGATTTTTCCATTATTAAGATTCATAATAACAGCATACGCTTCTTCTGCTTTCATGGCTAAAAACTGTTTCTCAAGCTCTGTATTTAAAATAAAATTAATCTCATTATCAATTGTCAAAACTACATTTTTTCCATTCAATGACTTTTCTATAACCTCTTCTGAAGTTGGGAGTTTTATATCTCTAGTTTTACTGAAATTAGTTTTTATTTTTAAATATTTTTCCCTTAAATACCCCTCATAATATTTTTCTATTCCAAAATTTCCAACTTTTATTACCCCTTTTGAATCAGGAGGGTAACCGATGTTTCCTATTAAATTAAGGTATGTATTATCTTTAAAATATTTCCTTTCCAATATTCTTTCAAAAAATATTTCATTATTTTTTAACTTATTGCTTTTTAAAATATCTGATATAGCTATCTTATCTATCTCATCTATTTTTCTCCCTATTACTTCATAACGATTTTCTTTTAATGCAAGCTCTTCTATCTCTTTTTTCAGTGTATTTATATTTTTTACATCTACATATTTTTTACTAATTAACTCTTCTAATACTAAATTTACAGCATTATTTTGATATACCCTAGCTGAATCTATGATTATATTATAGACATTTATATTAAAAGCCATTTTTTTCATATTTGCATCGTAAATAGTTCCTCTTTTCCCACTTTTAACAAAATCAGAGCTCACCTGCTCCCTTTCCCTCTCTCTGTAATAATTTCCATTCACTATTTGCAGATTGATAGCTCTAGAAATTATAGCTATTATTACAAAATGTACCATGAAAGTCGCTATTTTTGTTCTTGATGAAAAATGCGTTTTAGCTTTATTTCTTTTTATGCTTGCATAGATAAATAGCTGATAAAAAAATACAAAAATTAAAAATATAGTAAAAGAAATCCACCCTTTTGTAAAAAAAAGGATAGCTATAATTATATTCATTAATAATAAACTTAATTTAATCCAAATCCCCACTTAAAGTCCTCCAAAGCCCAATATTATACTTCAATAATTATATCATATTTTTTCTATAAATACCTCTTTAATAATTTATGTTATATATTAGGAAAATAATGTTAGTCATTTTTAAATAAAAATGTTAAAATATGAAGAATGTAAAATGTACATTATATATATTTAATTAAATATATAAAAAATAAAAGTTAAAAATGGAGTGTCAGTGAAATTTAATGAATTTAATTTAAAAGAACAAATTATAAAACAAATCGAAGTAGTGGGATATAAGGAACCAACTCCGATTCAAGAAAAAACTATACCTTTTGTATTACAAGGTAAAGATGTTTTAGGACTTGCTAAAACAGGTACTGGTAAAACAGCAGCTTTTGTCCTTCCAATTTTGCAAAAATTATTAGAAAAGCCAGCTAAAGAAAAAGGTGTGCGTGCACTTATAGTTGCTCCAACAAGGGAACTTGCAGAGCAAATTAATAATAATATTATTCAACTCTCTAAATTAACAAATATTAAAAGTGCCACTGTTTATGGTGGAGTTTCCGCTAAAACTCAAATAGAAGCTTTAAAACGTGGCGTTGAAATTGTTGTTGGGTGCCCAGGAAGAATTTTAGACCATATTAATGAGAGGCATTTAAAATTAGGAAAATTAGAATTTTTAGTTTTAGATGAAGCTGACCATATGCTTGATATGGGATTCTTAAAGGATATTGAAAAAATAATAGCTGTAACTCCTAAAAAGAAGCAGACATTACTTTTTTCAGCTACAATGCCTTCTGAAATAAAAAAACTCACAGAAGATGTTTTATCTAAACCTGTAATTGTTGAAATCGAATATAAAGATCCTGTAAAACTAATAGAACACTCTTTACATTATGTAGAGCACCTTGATAAAAAAGATACTCTATTTGAACTTCTTAAAAAAGATGAGATGGAATCTATTATAATTTTTATGAATAGTAAGCATAAAGCTAAGCACCTGAGTAAAATACTGGATTCTAAAGGGCATAAATCTGTAAATTTTCAAGGGAATTTATCTCAAAATCAAAGAGATGCGGCATTAGATGGTTTTAGAAAAGAGAAATTTAAAATACTTGTAGCTACTGATATTGCTGCTAGAGGATTAGATATTCCACAAGTTACTCACGTTATTAACTATGATCTGCCTAGAACTGCAGAGGCTTTTACTCATAGAAGTGGAAGAACTGGTAGAGCTAATAAAGCCGGAAAAGTTATCTCTTTTGCAACTTCTGAAGATAAAAAAGTTATGGGAGAAATTGTTAAAATAAATAAAGTTAACTTTTCTCAAGTAATTGGTAAAGAGAAACCTCTTGATAAAGAGACTCAAAAAAGAAAATTAATGGTCAAAAATGAAAATTTAGGTAAGAAAAAACAGAACGTCGCTTTAAAAAATGAAAAAATTTCTAGTGAAAAAACTCCTCAAAAAAGATTTTATAAAGCAAAAGCAAAAACAAATAACAGTTAGTTTTTTTTAAAAATAGAAAAGCACCAAAATTCTTTAACCAATAAGAATTTTAGTGCTTTTTTTTGTTAATATTATTTTATTTTTCCAAGCCCTCTTAAAATTTTCTCTCTAGTCATTGGCAGCTCCCTCATATTTAAACCTATAGCATCATATATAGCATTTGCTATTGCTGGCGCTGCTCCGTTTATTGAAATTTCTCCTAAAGATTTTCTTTGGCCGAACTCCTCACCAAAATCCTCTGTATATACAAATTCTGCTTTAAAATCCTCTGGAATCTCTTTTATTTTAGGCATTTTATAATCTAAAAAACTAGGATTTAGAAGTTTTCCATCCTCATCAAATTTCATCTCTTCATAAAGAGCATATCCTATAGCTTGAAGTGTTCCACCATATATCTGTCCTTTTCCTAACGTAGGGTTTATCGGTGTTCCACAATCATGAACTGCATAATATTTTTTTATTTTTACTTTACCTGTATTAGTATCCACTTCTACTTCAACAAAATGTGCTGCATAAGGAACTACATATTCATCAGATGTGAATACACCTTTTCCTACCATCTCTCCTTCCCCTACACCACTGATAGAGTGGAACCCTATTGTTGAATAAAGCACCTCTTTTCCAGTTTTTTTGCTTACTACTTTACCAGGATAAACCAGTTCCATATCTTGAGCTGCTTCTGATAAAAATTTTGCTGCGTATTTTTTTAGTTTTTCTCTCATATCTTGAGCCGCTTTGAGAACTGCTCCAACTGAAAACTGTGTTCCTGAAGAAGCATAACTACCAACATCATAAGGTGTTGTATCTGTATCTGCACTTACATATGCTATATTATTCATATCTACTTTTAAACACTCTGCTGCTGCTTGTACCGCTACTGTATTTAAACCTTGCCCTAAATCTGTTCCACCAAATCTTAATACAAACCCTCCATCCTCTAAAAGCGTCACATTTGCATTAGCCGCATCAGTTTGTGGCAGTCCTGATTTCTGAACAATAACTGCAACCCCTTGTCCAACTTTTATGTGCGGTTCTTTAGAAGTAGTCTTATTTCCCCAGTTAATCATCTTAGCACCTTTTTCTAAGGCCTCTAATAAACCATAACTTTTCAACTCTTTAGCATGTTCAGGGTCTTTTCCAGCAAAAAAATAGTCTAATTTCATAGGCATCCCTTTTTTCATTAAATTCTTCTTTAAAAATTCAACATGATCTATCCCTAATCTATTTGCTAACTCCCTCATAGCCACATTAATTACAAATGCTCCCTGTGTTACTCCATAACCTCTGTATGCCCCTGAAGTTGTTAAGTTTGTATATAATACTTTCATATCATATTTATAATTAGGAATATCAAAAATTGTAAATGGAGTAGAGTACATTAATCTTGAAACTGTCCAGGAGTTGTTTGCATATCCACCACCATTAGAAAGTACTTTCACTTCTCCCCCCGTAACTGTTCCATCTTTCTTAGCTGATAGCTGAATTCCAATCTCCGCATTATGCCTTGATGTAGACATTGTGAAATTCTCTTCTCTTGTAAATCTAGAGTAGATAGAAAGACCTGTAATCCAAGTTATATAAGCTGCAAGCTCCTCCATTGTTACGTCTTGTTTTGATCCAAATCCACCACCTATTTTCTCTTTTATTACTCTTATTTTATTTTCTGGAATTCCAATTGTACGAGATAAAATTCTTCTTACATGCCAAGGTACTTGAGTAGATGCAATTACTACTAGTCGTCCCTCTTGCATTTTAGTAAAAACAGCATGAGTTTCCATAGGTGACGGTACAACTTTACTTGTAATATATTTTTCATTCAGTATTATATCTGCTTCTTCTCTAGCTTTTAAAACATCTCCAAGCTCTCCTGATGCAGAACCTATTATATTTTTTCTAGGATCCCCTCCACAAGGTACACAATATGTTATTGGTGTCTCTCTAGGATCAAGTGCATCATACCCAGCAACTTCTCCATTTAAATAGTTTACTGCACCTCCATGGACAATTGGAGCTCCTTTTGCCATTGCATCATGCACTGTAAGTACAGGTTTTAATACTTCATATTCAACTTTTATCAGTTTAGCTGCCTCTTCAGCAATCCATTTATTTTTAGCAACAATTGCTGCAACTCTATCACCATAATGATATATCTTTTGGCCTATTAACTGTCTATCGTATGGAGATGGTTCAGGATAACTTTGTCCTGATCTTCCATAATGGATTTTAGGAGAATTTTTATATGTTAAAATATACTCTACTCCAGGTAGTTTTTCTGCATCTGTGGTATCTATGTCTTTTATATAAGCACTTGCATATGGACTACCTAGTATTTTCATGAAGCATGCATCATCCTCTACATAGTCCTCCACAAATGATTTTTCACCTTTTATAAGCCTTGCACCATCTATTTTACATTTAGACGACTCTATAACTCTAAATTCTGGTCTTAGTTTTTCTTCAGGATATTTTTCCCCTTTCATTAATGTTTTATATATTTTAACTACATCATGCATCTGTGCATATCCAGTGCATCTGCAATAAGTTCCAGATAATGCATCTTTTACATCCTCTTTTGATGGGTCAGGGTTCTTTGAGAGTAAATTATTAAAAGCGTTATAAATAGCTGGTGAACAGTATCCACACTGTGTTACCCCTGCGATTAACATCGCTTCCTGCAGTTTATCCATTGCATTTTTTCCAGTAAAATAAGATGTAGTATAAATCTCTTTCCCTTCTAACTGCCCTACTACTAATATACAAGAGTTTACTATTTTTCCATTAAGGATAATCGAACATAGTCCACAAACTCCCTCTCCATCACACCCTTCACGTAAAGAGATAATCCCATTTTCTCTTAAAAAATCTTTTGCGACCCCCATTAAATCTGTATAAAATTCCCTTTCAGCTCCATTTAATTTAAATTTCACCTTCTGCATAATTTTTTCCCCCTATAACCCAAAGCATTGTGCTGCCATCTCAGCTGCAGTATATTCTCTAAATTCAGCACTACCTCTAAGGATACTTGATCTAGATTTAACTTTTTCTTGCATTATTTTCATAATAATTTCTCTAGTCAGTTCTTTACCCTCAAGTTCTTTTTCTACTTCTCTAACTCTCTTAACTTTTGCCCCCATGCCACCCACAGCTATTTTTATATCGGTATATGTATTATGTACTTTTTTATAAGTTACTGCAACTCCAATAATTGAAAAATCACTAGATACTCTTCTGTACGACTTAGAATTATAAATTTTATCTAAGTTTTCTTTTGAGATAACCACATATTGAATTAAACATTCTATTTTTTCCTCTATATATCTCTCAACTGTAATCAATTCTTCACAGTCAAAAAGCTTAAGTTTAGCCTGCAATACCAAAAGAGTAGGTATAAAATCTCCTACTGTACTTCCAGTTCCTATATTTCCACCTATTGTTGCCATGTTTCTTATATTATGAGTTGACATATACTCTGCAGCCATTCTTAATTGATAAGGAGCATCCTCATTTTTATATATTTCTTGAAAAGTTGCCCCAGCGCCCACAAAAATCTCTGTTTTATCATTGTTCCAATTAATTTCATGTGAAATAAGATTACTTATATCAATTAATACATTATAATCATCTTTATTTATTCTTACATTCAGTTCAGTTCCACCAACTATATATTTACCAGTAGAACCATACTGTTTTTTTAAAGATACTGCTTCTTCAAATGATTTTGCAATAAAAAAATTTTTGTCCATTACTATTCCCCCTCTTATAAAAAGTATATATTCTATTTTTAACTTTTTATATTCTCTATTTTTTATGTAACTATATAGTAACATACTATCTACATTATATTTAGAGAACATATTCGTAAATTCCTTTTTTAATTTTTTATAAAAAGAGAGAGTTCATAAGAACTCTCTCTAAAACACAATCATTTAATTAGTTTTTCTTTTCAGATAAGAAATCCATATTTGCTAATCTCTCATACTGTCTCCATCTTCTCATAGATTCAGCCTTGTTTAAAGCAAATAAATGTTTTGCTCTCTCTGGGTGAGATTTTTCAAGTGTAGCATATCTTACTTCACTTAATAAGTAGTCATTGTATTTATCCCAATCAGGTGCTTTACAATCTATTTGAAGAGGGTTTTTACCTTCTGCTTCTAAAGCAGGGTTGTATCTGTAGATTGGCCAGTATCCGCACTCAGTAGCTAATTTCTCCTCAGTTTGAGCATGTGCCATACCTTTCTTTAATCCATGAGAAATACATGGTGAGTAAGCAATTATTAGAGATGGACCTTTGTGAGCTTCAGCCTCTTTTAATGCTTTTAAGTATTGAGCTTGGTTAGCTCCCATTGATACTTGTGCAACATAGATATGTCCATAAGACATTGATATAGCTCCAAGATCTTTCTTCTTCATATTCATTCCATCTGCAGCAAGTTTTGCAACTGATCCAGTTTGTGTTGATTTAGAAGCTTGTCCTCCAGTGTTAGAGTAGATCTCTGTATCTAGAACTAAGATATTAATATCTTCGTTAGAAGCTAATACGTGGTCTAATCCTCCGTAACCGATATCATAAGCCCATCCGTCTCCTCCGAACATCCATTGAGATTTCTTAACTATGTACTGTTTTAATGATAAGATATCTTTACAAGTTGCGCATCCTTTTTCTGCTCCTGCCTCTAACATAGGAACTAATTTGTTTCTTATCTCTTTAGTTACTTCACCGTTAGTTCTGTTTTCTATCCATTGAGTCATTAAAGCTTTTGCTTCAGCTGGTGTATTTGCATCAGCTATTGCTGTTGTAAAGTATGACTCTATTCTATCTCTTAAAGTCTCTACTGCAGTATGCATTCCAAATCCAAACTCTGCGTTATCCTCAAATAATGAGTTACCCCATGATGGACCTTCTCCACAAGCATTTGTTGTATATGGAGTTGCTGGCGCAGATCCTCCGTATATTGAAGAACATCCTGTAGCGTTAGCTATCATCATTCTATCTCCAAATAATTGAGTTATTGATTTTATGTATGGAGTCTCTCCACATCCAGCACAAGCTCCGTGGAACTCGAATAATGGTTGTGCAAATTGAGATCCTTTTACAGTTGTTTTATCCATTAAAGTATCTTTGTATGTTACTTCGTTGAACATATAGTCAGCATTAACTGCTTCCCCTTTATCAACTGATTCGTTGATTGGTACCATTTTAATTGCTTTCTCTTTAGCTGGACATACGTTAACACATACTCCACATCCTGTACAATCTAAAGGTGATACTTGAAGTCTGTACTCTAATCCTTCTAATCCTTTTCCAATTGCTGCTTTAGTTGCTATTTCATTTGGAGATCCAGCTTTTTCTTCAGCAGTCATTAAGAATGGTCTGATTACAGCGTGTGGGCAAACATATGAACATTGGTTACATTGGATACAGTTAGCTGTAATCCACTCTGGTACATGAGTAGCGATTCCTCTCTTCTCATATGCAGAAGTTCCGTTTTCAAATGTTCCATCTTCATACCCGTTAAATGTAGAAACTGGTAAGTCATTTCCTTTAATAGCGTTTACTGGTCTAACAATTTTATCAACGAATGTCTCTAATTTAGAAGGTGTTGGCCCACATCCACATCCGCATGATGTACAGTTATGTCCTGCAGCAGCTACCTCTTCATCTTTTAAAGTAGCCCAAGTTGGATCAACTGTAACTTCTTGTAACTCATTAGCACCTCTATCTATTGCAGCAGAGTTCATTGCTACTATTTCAGCACCTTTTTTAGCATAAGTCTTCTCAGCGAAGTCTTTCATATATTTTTGTGCATCAGCAAAAGGAATAATATCAGCAAGTTTAAAGAAAGCTGCTTGCATGATTGTGTTAGTTCTTCCTCCAAGTCCAATCTCTCTAGCTAACTTATTAGCATCGATTACATAGAACTTAGCTCCTTTAGCTGCTAAATCTCTTTTAATGTTGTTAGGAATATGATTAACAATCTCATCTTTATTCCAGATAGTATTTAATAAGAAAGTTCCTCCATTTCTTAATCCACTTGTCATATCATATTGGTTAACATATGCAAATGATGAACATGCTACAAAGTTAGGTGTTGTAACTAAGTAAGTAGAAGTAATTGGAGATTTACCGAATCTTAAGTGAGATCTTGTAACTCCTCCAGATTTTTTAGAGTCATAAGCAAAGTAAGCTTGCGCATACATGTCTGTCTTATCTCCGATGATTTTTATTGAGTTTTTGTTAGCTCCAACTGTTCCGTCAGCACCTAATCCGTAGAATAAACACTCTCTAACGTCAGCTTTAGTAACTACTAAATTTTCTCCAACTGGGATTGATTTGAAAGTAACGTCATCGTTGATTCCAACAGTAAATCCGTTCATTGGGTTTTCAGAAGTTAAGTGATCAAATATAGCAACTATATTTGAAGGTGGTACGTCTTTAGATGATAATCCGTATCTTCCACCGATTATCATTGGAGCATTTTCCATTCCATAGAATAAAGCTCTTACATCAAGATATAATGGCTCTCCTAAAGATCCAGGCTCTTTTGTTCTATCTAATACAGCAATTCTTTTAACTGTTTTTGGTAATTGATCGAAGAAGTATTTAGCAGAGAATGGTCTGTATAAGTGAACAGCTAAAACTCCAACTTTTGCTCCTTTAGCGTTTAAGTACTCTACAACTTCTCTAGCTACTTCAACAACTGATCCCATTGCAATTATTACGTTCTCAGCATCTGCTGCTCCATAGTAATTAAATGGTTTGTAATCTCTTCCAGTTACTTTAGAGATCTCTCCCATGTAGTGAGCTACAACATCAGGAACTGCATCATAGAATTTGTTTGATGCTTCTCTAGTTTGGAAATAGATGTCATCATTTTGAGCTGTACCTTTTGTTGTTGGGAACTCAGGGTTTAAAGCTCTTGCTCTGAATTCAGCAATTGCATCCATATCTACTAAATTTTTAAATACAGAGTAATCCATAACTTCAACTTTTTGAATTTCGTGAGAAGTTCTGAATCCGTCAAAGAAATGTAAGAATGGAATTCTTGACTTAATAGCAGCTAAGTGAGCTACTCCAGCTAAGTCCATAACTTCCTGAACTGAGTTAGTTGCAAGCATTGCATAACCAGTCATTCTTGTTGAATATATATCTTGGTGATCTCCGAAGATTGATAAAGCTTGAGCTGCTAATGCTCTTGCAGTTACGTGAATAACTGAAGGTAATAACTCTCCTGCCATTTTATACATGTTTGGTACTTTTAATAATAAACCTTGAGAAGCTGTATATGTAGTTGTTAAAGCTCCCGCTTGTAAAGATCCGTGAACTGAACCTGCTGCTCCAGCTTCTGATTGCATTTCTACCACTTTAACTGTACTTCCAAATATATTTTTGTGTCCTCTTGCAGCCCACTCATCCGTGTATTCTGCCATTGGTGTTGATGGTGTGATTGGGTAAATCCCTGCAACTTCAGTAAATGCGTATGACGCCCATGCTGCCGCTTCGTTACCATCCATAGTTTTCATTTTAATAGCCATGTTATCCTCCTAGGTTCTTAATGTAAATTTATAACTTAAATTATAAACTTATCAGATTTTATTATTTTATCTCTTTTTTTATATTATTGTCAAGCATTAATCAATGTACATTCTAAAAAATTAATACACATACACATTGTGCAATGTACGGAATGTGTATTAATTTTAAACATACCCTGTTGAAACTATTTTTCGTTTACAATTCTGAAAGTATCTCTAGCTATTACTAACTCTTCATTTGTAGGGATCTTATACACTAATACTTGAGATCCTTCTTGTGATAATTTTACATTACCTTTCTTTCTCACTGAGTTAACTTCTTTATCTAATTTAACACCCATATACTCTAAACCAGCTGTAACTCCTTCTCTTACACCTACAGAGTTCTCTCCAACTCCTCCAGTGAAACAGATAGCGTCTACTCCACCCATTATAGCAGCATACGCACCAACGTATGATTTGATTTTATGAATCATCATTTTTTGTGCTAAAGCAGCTCTTGCATCTCCATCTTTAACTCCATTTTCCATATCTCTGCAGTCTGATGATTTACCAAAAACTCCTAAAATTCCAGATTTTTTATTTAATCTGTCATCCATCTCTTTATCTGTTAAATTTCTTTTGTTTTTAATGAATAAAACTGCTGCTGGATCTATATCTCCACATCTAGTTCCCATCATTAAACCTTGTAATGGTGTTAATCCCATTGAAGTTTCAACTGATTTTCCATCTTTAACAGCTGATATTGATGCTCCATTTCCTAAGTGGCAAACTATAATTTTTGACTCAGCAGGATTTCCCATAATCTCTCTCATAGTTTCTGAAACAAATAAGTGAGATGTTCCGTGGAATCCATATTTTCTTACTTTTAACTCTGTATAATCTTCATATGGAAGAGCATACATATATGCTTCTGCAGGCATTGTTTGGTGGAAAGCTGTATCAAATACTCCTACATTTGGTTTTCCAGGCATTAATTCCATGCATGTTCTTATTCCCATTAAGTTTGCAGGGTTATGTAAAGGTGCTAATTCGTTGTTAGCTTCAACTGCAGCTAAAACCTCTTCAGTTAATAATACAGATTTAGCAAAAGTTTCTCCTCCGTGAACTACTCTGTGTCCAATTGCATCAATTTCATCAGTTGAAGCTATTACACCGTGTGTAGGGTCCTTTATTTGATCTATAACCATTTGTAATGCAACTTTGTGGCTAGGCATATCTTGTTTAATTTCTAATTCGATATCTTTTCCTGGTACTTCATACTCTAATTTTGAGTGAGGAATTCCTATTCTGTCACATAAACCTATTGCAAAAACTTCTCCTGTTGAAGGGTTAATTAATTGATACTTAAGTGATGAACTACCACAATTTACTACTAATACTTTCATTTAATATCTCCTTTTTATCATTAAATTTATTTTATGATTTTTTTAAAAATTGAAAATATGCTTATAATTTAACTAGTTTTTTGCTTGTACTGATGTTATAGCTGTTAAATTAACTATATCCTCTACTGAACATCCTCTTGATAAATCATTGATTGGTGATGCTAAACCTTGAATTAATGGACCGTGAGCTTCTGCACCAGATAATCTTTGTACTAATTTATATCCAATGTTTCCTGCTGCTAAATTAGGGAATATTAAAACATTTGCATGCCCTGCCACTTTTGATCCAGGAGCTTTCTTTTGTCCAACTGAAGCTACTAAAGCCGCATCAGCTTGCATCTCCTCTTCAAAATCAAAATTAACTGCTCTTTCTCTTAAAATTTTTCCAGCTTCTATTACAACATCTACTGCTTCATGTTTAGCAGATCCTTTTGTCGAGAATGACATAAGTGCAACTTTTGGTTCTATTCCAGCTACTTCTTTTGCAGTAACTGCTGCCTCTTGTGCTATATCAGCAAGTTGTACTGAAGTTGGCTCAGGTATAACTGCACAATCTCCGAATATTAAAACTTCTCCATAAATATCTTGCTTTTGTACTAATTCCATTACGAAAACAGATGAAACTGTTTTTACTCCTGGTTTTGTTCCTACTACTTGAAGTCCAGCTCTTAATACGTTTGCAGTTGGAGAATCAGAACCTGATACCATTCCATCTACATCTTTCATTTTTACCATCATAGCACCAAAGAAGTTTACATCTGATAATAAAGTCTCTTTAGCTTTCTCCTCAGTCATCCCTTTTGCTGCTCTTAATTCATATAATTTTGCTACATATGAGTCTAACTTAGCATATTTGCTAGGCTCCACGATTTCAACACCAGCTAAATTTAATGAAGCCTTTGCTGCTATTGCTTCTATTGCTGACTTGTCTCCAATTAAAACAGGAACTGCTAACCCCTCTTCAACTACTTTTATTGCTGCTTTTACAACTCTTTCATCAGTTGCTTCAGGCAATACAATTTTCTTTTGTGATTTTTTAGCTTTTTCCTTTACACCGTTAATAAAACTCATTTCTCACTCCTTATTAAACTTTATGCTTTTATATTAAAATAAAATTGTTGATTATATTGTGCTTATGGTTCTTATTCAAAAATGGCATCTATATATTCTTTTGCATCAAACTCACGTAAATCTTCTATTTTTTCTCCAACGCCTATGTATTTTATAGGTTTTTTTAGCTCTTCTGAAATACTAAAAACTATTCCGCCTTTAGCTGTTCCATCTAACTTAGTAACTATAAACCCTGTAAGTTTTGCCACTTCATTAAATACTTTAGCCTGTGAGAGAGCATTTTGCCCTGTTGTCCCATCTATGACTAAAATAGTTTCATATGATTGTTCACCAATATTCTTTTTTATAATATTATTTATCTTCTCTAATTCGGCCATCAAATTATTTTTATTATGCAGTCTTCCAGCTGTATCTATTATAGCTATATCTGCTGATTTTTCTTTTGCTATTTTTAGCGTATCATATACAACTGCTCCAGGGTCTCCCCCATCTTTTAGTGATTTAATTACTTCACACCCTGCTCTTTTACCCCATTCTTCAACTTGTTCAACAGCTGCAGCTCTAAAGGTATCTCCAGCACCAATAACTACTTTTTTCCCTTTTCGAACATACTTTGAAGCTATCTTTCCTATAGTAGTTGTTTTTCCTACACCGTTTACTCCAACTATTAAAATTACATTTAGTTGTCCCTCTTTGATTTCTAATGAATTATTTTCAGTTATTAAAAAATTCTTCATTACATCTTTTAAAACTGGATAAACTTCATTTGGGTCTTTTATGCCTCTTGATCTTACTTCTTTTTCAAGAGTATCTATAATTTTTAAACTCATATCTAATCCTATATCTGATTGAACAAGTAACTCTTCCAACTCTTCATACATGTCTGAATCTATTACACTTCTACCTTGGAAAAACCCTTTTATCTTTCCAAAGAGTCCAGTTCTTGAATTTATTAATTTATCCTTTAGCGATTCAAAAAAACTCACTTTCACATTTTTTTCTTCATTATCATTCTCTATTTTTTCACTTTTTTTTGAAAAAAGATTTTTCAAAAAACTCATTGCAATACCTCTCTTATTATATATTAATATCTAAAATATACCACACACCTTATAATTTTTCAACATTTTAAAAACAAAAAAAAGTTAAGCATATAAGAATAATTTTTCTTTACCTCAATTTTTGTTTATGAAACACAAGTAAAATTTGAATTTCTAAATACTTACACAGTACTTTTTATAAAAATAAATTTTATTAAACCACTTATATTTTTTGCCTAAAGGCATTTTTTAAAATTATTAACTCCTCTTTTAAATTTTTATGTTTAATGGAATGAATATCAACTTTATTCAATTTAAAAAACCCATGCAAAATCGGTCCTTTTAAAAAAGTGGCAAGAACCGTACCAACTCCGATACTTCCACCCATTAAATACCCTGTCAGAAGAGCAAAAGCTTCCAAAGAGATACTTACCATTCCTAAAGGTTTATTAGTCTTTTGAGTCATTCCCACAAGTAGACTGTCAATTGGTCCACACCCCAATCCTTTTGGAATATATACATAACATCCATACCCGCAAAGAGTAAGTCCTACTATAAACAGCAGTATTCTTCCAGTTAGAGAAAATTCTGCAAAACTTGGAAGTAAAAGACTAAATAGATCAATAAATAAACCAACTCCTACTAAATCTATAATACTTCCAGTTCCTATAGGCTGATTTAATAAAAAAATATCAGTTATGATAATAAGAGCACCTGCAATAATACTAGCTTGTCCAAAAGTTACACCAGTGATTCTACTAAAACCTTGATAAAAAGCATCCCACGATGATAATCCAAGATCAGTTTTTATCATAAGAGCAATCCCTAAAGAGTAGATTGACAACCCTAGAGTGAGAATAATGTATTTTTTCAAATGATAATTCAATTTTTTCCTCCTAATATTTCCATACATATATGAATGGAAAATGGGATTTTGCAATTAAATTTAACTGCAAAATCCCAATGTATCTCCTATTTCCATTAATATAATTTTATCTATCTATTTTTATCTAAAATATGTCTAACAGCAATTATTCCCATTACAGCTGCAATGTTTAATCCACTACCATAACCTGATCCATCTCCAGCAGCGTATAGACCTTTAATATTAGTCTCCATATTTTTATCAATCTCTACTCTTGTGCTTCTAAATTTAATTTCTGGAAAATAAAGTAATAAATCTCCTGAAGCAAACCCTGGAGTCACTTTATCATGTACCTCTATGAACTCCATGATATTATCTAAAATTCTTTTTGGGCATGCCAAAGCTATATCCCCTGCAACATAATCATCTGTTGTTGGCACTATATTAAGTCTTGCCAAACTCTCTTCTGTAGATCTACGTCCAGCTTTTAAATCTCCATATGACTGAACAAGTATTTTTCCATCTGTTAGCATTGAAGTCATTTTAGCTATTGAAGTAGCATACTCAAAAGGTTGATTAAATGGGTGTGTAAATGTCTTTGTACAAAGTAAAGCTAAATTTGTATTTGTTGACTTTTTGTCTTTATATGCGTGACCGTTGGCTAATATAACATCATCACTATGCTTTTCAACAGCAATAAATCCACTAGGATTACTGCAGAAAGTTCTCATTTTATCCCTATAAATAGAAGTATAATAAATCATTTTAGCCTCATAAAAATTCTCATTTATATCTTTCATTATTATATCTGGCATTTCCGCTCTTACACCTAAATCTATAGCTCCATTTTCAAAATTTATACCTTGTTCAATACAAATAAATTTTAATTTTTTAGCCCCTGCTCTTCCCACTCCAACAATTATATTATCTGAATAATATATCTCCTCTTTGTCTTTGTGAGTAACTACTACCCCTTTTACTTTTCCATTTTCTATTACAAATTTTTCTAATCCTCTTTCTGTAGCAAATTCAACTCCTGAATTGATAAGGTGTTCTATTAATCTTGAATATAGTTGTCTAGAACCATCAGTTCCTAAATGCATAGTAGGTGTATCTACTAACTGCACTCCATTTTCTATACATCTTTTCTTTATCTCTTCCATTTTTTGATTATAAGTCATACCAGCAGGTTTTTCATCAAAACCAAAATGCTTATATATCTCTACAATATAATCTATAGTTTCGTTTACTATAGCTTTTCCTGTTACTATATGTACATCTCCACCAACACGATAATCCATGTTAAATTTTGAATCAGAATATGCTCCAGCTCCGCTTACACCATATATAATTGAACAAATTTCACACTTTGTACATTTCCCACTTTTTTCTTTAGGGCAAACTCTTTGTTTTAACATTCTCCCTTTATCAATGACCAAAATTTTGGCTTTTGGATTCAATTTTGCAGCTTCATATGCACCAAATACACCTGCTTGACCACCACCTACAAAGATAATATCATATTTTTTCATCAGTTAGCACCTCACCCTTTATTCTTCGTCCCATTTTATAATTTGGACATAGTAGTCATCTTTTAAATTTACGTGTATCTCACCTGTATTTTCAGAATAGTTATATTTCCATCCTCCTGTGCCTTTTACTTCTTTGAAGTCAGAAGTATCATAGACATCATTACCTTCTCCCTCTTTAGTTCCAACAATGGGAGATTCCAATACATTTTTTCCATAAATTTTTGCAAAGGAAATTAGTTTACCATCAACAGTTTCAAAATCCAGCATCCTCAAATTATCACTGGCCCCTTTTAAGGAAAGATTGGGGTAAGTTCCTGTTTTCTGATAATATTCTTCTAACGCTACTCTTATTTTTTTCAATCTAGCAATTGTAATCTCTGCATTTTTTACTGTCTTCAAATCATTTACTCTATAATTAAAAGCATATAATCCAAGTACCACTAATATGACTACAACTACTAATGTATCAAATACTATTTTAGAAATCTCTTTAACTTCCATATTTATTCATACTCACTTTCATTTTTTATCTTTTAGGATTTATAAAAGCATCTCTTATAATTGGATCTATTGACTCTGGCAAGTTCAGCTCTATATTAAGTGGTCCTCTTTTTACAGTAATCCAACCTAACCCTTTAAAAGCTATCTCTTCCCCTGTATGAGCAGTTATATTTAACTTTTTCATTTTTAATTTTTTATATTCATCTATGCATTTTTCGCATGGAATTTCTAATATATCGACTCTTTTGCCATTAATATACTCTTTTTGTTTTTCTACATTTGTTTCTAAAAAGTTTACATTTTTAGATGCATATATAGAGATAATTGGCTTACTTTCCCCAACCTCTTCAACTCTGAAATTCAATAAATCACCTAGAAAAATAACCCTATCTCTGTCTAATTTATAAGTTTTTCTTGATATCTCTCCTGAAGGGATAACCTTAAGGTTACACTCATCACAAATTAAATCAGATACTCTACCACTTGGTATTAAACCTGGAGTATCGATTAAATTTATATTAGTTTTAGGAATATTCATTAAATTTGATTTCAGCGTTGTTCCTGGGTATTTAGAAACTGTTACAATTTTAGTTCCAATAAGTCTATTTATAATACTTGATTTCCCAACATTAGTAACACCTAAAACAACAATATTTACACCATCAGGATAAAAATGATTTATTTTTTTATAAATACCATTTATTCCATAACCATTTTTAGTACTTACTATAGCTATATCTAATGGAGCAATCCCCTCATCTGCTAATCTTGCCTTTACCCAGTTAGCAACTTCCGAAGGGTGTTTATCATCAGGTATTAAATCAAGTTTATTTATTACAACTATAGATTCTTTTTCTCTTAGTATATCTAGTATTTCAACATCAAAAGATCCTTCAAAATCGATAATATCAAAAACTGCCAAGGCTAATTTTGCATTTTTTGCCGCTTCTTGAACCTCTTTTCTATAATCTTCCTTGTTAAAAGTTACTGGAATATTTTTCCCATAATTTTTTATTTTGAAACATCTTTGGCAGTATAACTCTGCTCTATCTTTAGAATTTAAAACTTCCTCTTGTAAATACCCCTCTTTATTCGGATATTCCGTCTGTAATTCTATTCCACAACCTATACAATTTTTTTTCATATTCAAACCTCACATTACTAAATTAAATTATTTTTCAATGCAAAAAACATACATTATTTACATATATAATACCATTTTTATTTATTTTAGTAAATTTTTTTTTATACAACCTCTACGCTTATATTTAAATTTGTATAGATGCACATTTCCCCAGCAACCATCATAGATTGTATTGCAATATCTTCAGCAGATAAACTTGTGAATCTTTTTAGTGCTTTAGCGGCTGCATAGGCATAACTTCCTCCTGAACCTATTGCTGCAATTCCATCATCCGTATCAATTACATCTCCAGTTCCAGATACAATCAACAAATCTTTTTTATCTGCAACAATTAGCATAGCCTCTAAAACTCTTAAAGCTTTATCGTCTCTCCACTCCTTTGCCAATTCTACTGCAGCCTTTTTTAAATTTCCAGAACTCTCCTCTAATTTCTTTTCGAATTTATCCATAAGAGAAAATGCATCTGAAGCAGTTCCTGCAAATCCAGTTAATACATTATAATTGTCTAATTTCCTTATTTTTTTAGCTCCATTTTTGAAAATAACATCTCCAAATGTTACTTGTCCATCACCAGCTATTGCTACTTGACCATCCTTTTTTACAGCTATTATTGTTGTAGCCTCTATTTTTTTCATATTCCCACCTTTTTATTTTACTATATAAGCTGAAATTTCCTTTCTCTTGGATAATGCTTTGTATTTTTTTATTATTTCGTCATTTGTATAACCTAATATTTCCTGTAAATACTCTGTACTCATCCCTTTTACTATCATATGTAGTATAAAAGTATGCCTAAAAATATAAGGAGTTACCTCTTTAGTTATTGCAGCTTTTACTCTATACCTTTCTATTATTCTTCTAAGAGATCTATCGCTCAGTCTTGTTCCACTCCCATTTACAAAAAGTATATCTCCACTGTATTTTTCTTTATATTTTTCTTTTTTTCTTTTTATATACTCTTTAAAATATTTGACTACCCTTTCGCTAAAAAACACTACTCTAGAATTTTTACCTGCAGCTATTTGAAGTTTTCTTGAATCAAGATCAAAAACTCCTTCACCTAAAGCTAACAACTCCTGGGATGTTATTCCTGTAGAATAGAGCATCTCAATCATAAGACGATCTCTTATCCCATTTGTAGAATTTAAATCTATAGCCTCTCTGATTCTATTTATATCTTCTAAGGTTATAAAATTTGGTTCCTCTACATTAAAATTTAAAAATTCAACTAATTTTGTAGGATCGGTAATCACTTTATCTTTTTTTAAAAGAAATTTAAAAAACAATCTTAAAGTAGATAATTTCCTATTTAAAGATCTTTTGCTTAATTTTTTATTATATTCCATTCCAATAAATCTCTTAACTGTAAATCTATTTATATCTTTTAAACTTTCTATAGATTCAACTTTTATTAAAAAGTCTATAAATTGTCTCATATCACTTTTTATGGAATTTATGCTGTTTAGACTTCTTTGATCTCCAAACTCCAGATAATATAAAAATTCTTTTAAATCATTTTCTAAATTAACCATATTATTCTCCTATAATAGGTATTCTTTTTTCTTTAACTCTTCTTCTAAATATTTTAAAGCTATTTCAGAAATAGTATTATATTTTAATTTTTTATCCCTTATTCTTTCTTCTAGCCCTCTTATTATTCCAAAATTCGGCCCCATAGGCTGAAAATTCTTTTTCTCTTCAGTTATATATTTTATTATGGCTCCTATTGAGCTTCTATCATCTAATACTAGAGATTCCTTCCCCTCTAATTTAGCATAAATATTCAATGCTGCAACAAGTCCTGTGGCTATGGCACATACATACCCTTCGCCCCCTGTTATCTGCCCTGCAAAATATATATTTTCGTTATTTTTCATATTCAACTCTTTTGTCAGCATTTTTGTAGAATCTATGAAAGTATTTCTATGCATAACTCCATATCTAACAAACTCTGCATTTTCAAGTCCAGGTATCATTGAAAAAACTCTTTTTTGTTCTCCAAATTTTAAATTAGTCTGAAAACCTACTAAATTATATAATTTCCCATCTTTATCATCTTGTCTTAATTGAACTACTGCATGATCCCATCTATCTGTTTTAGGATTAGTCAACCCTTTTGGCTTTAATGGACCAAAAAGTAGTGTTTTTTCTCCACGCTGTGCAATCCTTTCAACTGGCATGCATGCTTCAAAAAGTTTCTCCTCTTCAAATTTTTTCAAAGGAGCTCTTTCTGCAGTTATTAAAGCTTCATAAAATTTTTTATACTCCTCTTCATTCATTGGACAGTTAATATACTCTCCATCACCTTTATCGTATCTAGACTGATAGTATACTTTATCTTGGTCAATAGATTCTAAAGTCACTATAGGTGCTGCTGCATCATAAAAATAAAGGTATTCGCTATCTGTTATTTTCCCTATCTCTTTAGATAAAGTCTCTGAAGTCAAAGGTCCTGAAGCCACTAATACTATTTTGTCTTTAGGGATCTCTTTTAACTCATCTCTTATTATTTCTATATTTTCATTTTTTTCTAATAATTCAGTTATATTTTCTGAAAACCCCTCTCTATCAACCGCTAAAGCCTGACCAGCAGGTACTTTATGTGAATCTGCAACCTCTATAAGCTTTGACCCTAGTCTTCTTAACTCTTCTTTCATCAGTCCAGAAGCATTTCCTAAATGGTCTCCTCCTAGGGAATTGCTGCATACTAACTCTGCTAATTTTTCTGTTTTATGAGCTTCAGTAGATACTTTAGGTCTCATTTCATAGAGTTTAACTTTAATCCCTCTTTTTGCAAGCTGAAAAGCTGCCTCACTTCCTGCTAGTCCACCACCAATTATTACAACCTCTTTATTCATTTGTACCTTTCCTTTCTCTCATTTTAATATAATAGAATTGTTACTCTTTTTCAGTTTTCTTTTTAGATATTTTTGACATCTTTTTTTTGTCTACTACTTCATTTTTCTCTGTAATTATTCTATTATTTTTATCTAATTTTTTTATATTTTTACATTTTGGATACCCTGTGCAACTTAAAAATTTACCCCATCTACCTCTGTTAACTTTAAACGGTTTTCCACATTTTTCACAGCAACCAGCTACTCTTAAAATTTCATTCTCTTCATCCTTAATTTTTTGTAGCTCTTTTGCTATATGAATTACTCCATTTTCTATTTTAAGAGTCTGCTCAATTATCATTTTTTTTATAGAGCCAGGAAGTGAGATTCTAATCTGATCCTCTTTAAAGTTTTCACTTTCTAAATAGCTTCCAAATCTTCCAGTTTTTAAAAGGCATTTAGTTCCTGTTTCTGTTACTACATCAGTAGGAATCCCAATTTTTCCTTTTTCTCTTTCTTCTATTTGTGATTTTACAGATATTTTTCCTGCTTCTATATCCTCTTTGGGGATATGCACCCCTTTTAAATTTATATTTTCTTTGCAACCTTCCACTTCACAAGTTAAATATTTTCCAAAAACACCAGTTTTCATGACCATATAAACATCTGCACATTTACATTTTATGTCACTTATAACTACTCTTTCTTTTATTTTTTTAATTTTTTCATTGTATTTTTCTATATTTTTTTCTAACTCTGAATAAAACTCTTTTAATACATCTGTCCACTCCAGCTTTCCTTCAGCTATCTGATCTAATTCATCTTCAAAGTGAGCAGTAAATTTTATATTCATTACCCTTTTAAAGTTTTTTTCTAATTCTGTTTTTATATCATATCCTAACTCTGTAGGTATAAAACTTTTCCCTTCAACATTAACATACTCTCTTTTTTTCAATGTTTCTACTATGGTAGCGTATGTAGAAGGTCTTCCTATCCCTTCTTGCTCTAATCTTTTTACTAAAGAGGATTCAGTCAGTCTCGATGGTGCCTTTGTCCACTCCTCTTTTATATTCATTTTTTCTAATGTTTTTTCATCATCAATTTTTATATTTGGGAAGTCACTTAATGATAATTCATCATCCTCTTTAAAAATTTTGTAATATCCATCAAATACAACTTTATGAATACTTCCTCTAAAATCAAATTTATTATAAGAGGCAACTATTTCAAATTGTTCATACTCCATATTTGACATTTGCGATATTAAAAATCTATCCCATATAAGTTTATATAATTTATATTGATCATTGTCCAAATGCTTCTTTATACTGTCTGGCTCATATTTTATATCTGTTGGTCTTATTGCTTCGTGGGCATCCTGAATTTTTTGATCTTTTTTTCCAGTTCTTAACTGACCTATATACTCTTTACCAAATTTATTTTCAATATATTGTTTTGTCATTTCAACAGCTTCGTTTGACACTCTCAGTGAATCTGTTCTCATGTAAGTAATTAACCCTTTATGCTCTCCGTTAATTTCTAGCCCTTCATATAACCCTTGAGCAACTCTCATTGTCTTAGAAGCTGAAAAACTTAAATAAGAAGATGCAAGTTGCTGAAGTGTACTTGTTTTTAAGGGTTGAGGTGGTGCTTTTTTCTTTTTTGTTACATCTGCCTTAGTTATTATGAATTTTTGACCTTTTTGAATTTTTTTTAATTCATCCACTATTTTTTCATCCATTAATGGATCATGTTTTTTCCCTTCTATTCTACTTAAAGAAAGTTTTAGGTTACCATTAAAAGCACCATCTACTGTCCAATATTTTTCTGAAACAAAAGCTTTAATTTCATCCTCTAAATCACATATCATTTTTAGGGCTACTGACTGCACTCTTCCTGCACTTGTTTTTTCTGATACTGTCGTCCACAATAGTGGTGATATTTTATACCCCACTATTCTATCTAATATTCTTCTTGCTTGTTGAGCATTTACCATTTTCATATCTATTGTTCTTACATGTTTAAGAGAATCAGTTATTGCTGATTCTGTTATTTCATTAAATTCTATTCTGTTTAGTTCATTTTCTTCTAATTTTAGTGTTTTAGCTACATGCCAAGCTATAGCTTCCCCTTCTCTATCAGGGTCTGACGCAAGATATACTTTTTTAGATTTTTTTGCTAACCCTCTTAGTGTTTCTACTAACTCTTTTTTATCTTTTACAATAGAGTAATTCGGTTTAAAATTTTCTTCAACTTTTACTCCAAGTGTTGTTTTAGGTAGATCTCTAACATGCCCATAAGATGCTACAACACGAAAAGAGTCTCCCAATATTTTTTCAATTGTCTTTGCTTTTGCTGGTGACTCCACAATTACTAAGTTCTTTTTCGACAATACTTTCACCTCACAAATATTTTATTTCATTATTTTTTTCTCATGTAACATCCACCTAAAGTAGCTGTAACTAGACCTTTTATCTCTAATTCTATCAATGTAGCCAAAACTTCTGGTGCTTTTTCATTTACCTCTATTAAAATATCATCTAAAGTTTTACTCGTTGTTAACGTATCATAAATTAACTGTTCCAACTCATTTAATTGAATTTTTTCTTTATTATTACTTTTTATTCCATACTCTTCCAATATATCCTCTACTTTAGATACTAATTTTGCTTGACTATTTTTTATAAGATTATTGCAACCTGCTGAAAAATCAGAAAATATCTCACCAGGAATAGCAAAAATATCCCTTCCTTCATCGAGAGCAATATTAGCAGTTATTAAACTTCCACCTTTCTCCCTGCTCTCTATAATTAGAATCCCTTTACTAAGACCTGCAATTATTCTATTTCTCATAGGGAAATGATATATCTGAGGTTGAGTACCTAAAGGGTATTCAGATATTAAAAGCCCTCTTGTTTCTATCTCTTCCCACACATTTTTATTCTCTTTAGGATATATGATATCTAAACCACTTCCCACAACAGCTATTGTATTTCCATTTTTTAACAAAGTTTTTTTATGACATATTGTGTCTATTCCAAGTGCTAAGCCACTTACTGTTGTAATCCCCTCTTCAACTAATCCACTGGTAAAATTTTCACAAGCTACTTTCCCATAACTTGTTGCCTTTCTAGTTCCTACAACTCCTATAGAAAAATTTTTTAACAATTCAATATTTCCTTTGCAAAAAAGAAATAAGGGGGGATTTGCTGTGTTTTTTAATTTTTCTGGGTATTCCTCATCTTCAATAAAAATAACTTTTATCTTATGATCATTTAATTTTTTTAGTTCAGCTTCTAAATTAATATTTTTAGAATCCTGTATCTTTTTTATGGTACTCTCATCAAAATTCAAATATAAACAAAACTGTTCATTTCTTATAGAAAATATTTCATCATACTCTTTTGTTACTTTTAAAAGTGCTTTAATGTTTGAATCAGTAAGTCCAACAGATTTTAATCTATACCACTCATTCATGTATCTACCCCCTAACAGTAAAGAACAGCCACAGTTATTTTATTTTATATTCTATCTTTTATATGCTCTAACTAATAATTTTTTTATTAAAGTTGATTCTGGAAAAAGTCTGTTTCCCTCTTCTAAAACCTCTTTAGCTTCCCCATCACGTCCAAGGAGTATATACAAATCTCCAAGT
>JAGNZR010000004.1:59113-65311 GCA_017984315.1 Fusobacteriaceae bacterium
CTATCTTTTATATGCTCTAACTAATAATTTTTTTATTAAAGTTGATTCTGGAAAAAGTCTGTTTCCCTCTTCTAAAACCTCTTTAGCTTCCCCATCACGTCCAAGGAGTATATACAAATCTCCAAGTCCTGCATAAATATATTCACTTTTTACTATATTCAGGGCTTGTTTAAAGTCAGCTATTGCCTTATTATACTCTTCTAACCCTCTATATGATAGTGCTCTTCCAAAATATGCTTCATGCAAATATACCTCTTTATCCACCAATTTAGTATAATATTTTACAGAGTTTTCATAATCACCTAAAAGTCTAGAACATGTTGCAGCACCTAAAATATTACTAGAAGTTATCGCCCCTTTTTTAAAAGCCTTATTTGCTTCATCAATTTTTCCCATTCTAAAAAATTCTTCCCCTATACTAAATAGCTGTACAGGATCATTTGTTTCAGCTAACTGCCATTTTAAACTGCTCTCTCTGGCTTCTACTGCTTTATAGTCTACTGGACTAAGTGCAGCTAAAGTTATTGTATTATTAATAACTAAACTTAAAATTACTAACAGTAGTTTAACTTTTGATTTCATTTTTTTTCAACTCCTCTATTATACTAAATATAACTCCATCTTTTGTTCGAGTTTTTATTTTATCACCTTTTTCTAAAATTTCTATATTTTTTATTACTTTCCCGTTAAAAGTCGTTATAGAATACCCTTTTTGTAATATTTGAATAGGGTTTTTATTATATATACTCTCTATTTTTAAATTAAGTTGAGAGGATTTTTCCGAAAGGATAGTTTTTATTCTATTGTTTAAAACCTCTTCTTTCAATACTAATTGATGAGAAAGTTTATTCAACTCTTTAGAAAAATTTTTTAAATAATAGTTTCCTTTTAATTTATTTAACTCTTTCACAGCTAATGTTACTTTTGAATTTATTATTTTATTTATAAATCTTGCTTTGCTATTTACACTCTCCTGCATCTCCCTTTTTTCAGGAATACACATCTCAATAGCTTGAGTTGGTGTTGCAGCTCTGGCATCTGCTGTTAAATCTGTTAGCAGATGATCAACTTCATGACCTACTGCTGAAATTATAGGTTTTACTGAATTAAAAAATGCAATTGCAACTTCTCTTTCATTAAAACACCATAAATCCTCTATACTACCTCCACCTCTTCCAGCAATAATTAGATCTATCTCTGGTATTTTATTTAAAACTTCTATTCCTCTCACAATCTCCTCTTTAGCTCCTACTCCTTGAACTTTTGAAGGATAAACATATATATTAATTCTAGGATCCCTTTTTTTAGCAGTTTTTATTATATCTTGAAGAGCTGCCCCTGTAAAAGCAGTAACTACCCCTATATTTTTAGGGTATTTAGGTAATGGTTTTTTATACTCTTGTGAAAAATACCCTTTCAGTTCCAACTCTTGTCTCAATTTAGCTAGTTCTAAAAATTTTTCTCCTAATTGGTTTAACTTTTCTATATGCCTAACTAATATTTGAACTTCCCCTCTATTCTCATAGACCCCCAAGTCACAAAATATTTTTACCTGATCCCCTTCTTTTAAATCTTCTGCTATTTTTTTATATTTATAATTAAAAGCTGCGCACTTTATCTGTGAATCCTTATCTTTTAAATTAAAATATAGATGACCGCTTTTGTAATATGATACAGTAGACAGCTCCCCTTTTAAAAAGAAATCAGAAAAAAGAGCATTAGTTTCTATATACTCTTTAAGTTTTCTATTAAATTCAGTTACAGAATAGATTCTTTCTTCCAAAATATGCCCCTTTCTATAATTTATAGATTTATTCTCTATTACAGCATATACACTATATACTATTCTTTACATTTTTTCCAACTTTTATATTTTAATATATCTTATTCCATTAAATTTTCACCTATTTTTTATTTAAAAATCTAATAAAAGTAATTTTAATTTATTCATTTCGTCTCTTCTTTTTATAGCTTCTTCAAAATCAAGCTCTTTAGCTAATTTTTCAATCTCTTTCGTTAACTTACCAACCTCTTTTTCTATCTCTTTTTTAGACTGAAAACTCTTACCTTTTTTATTCTCAATAGAGATATCAGGGATTCCATAATCTAAATTTAACAACTCTTCCCCTATCTCTCTTATTATTGTCGTAGGATCAATATTATTATATTCATTGTACTCTCTTTGCTTTGTCCTTCTTCTATCTGTCTCTTCTATCGCCAGTTTCATAGAGTCAGTAACAATATCCCCATATAGAATTACTCTTCCTTGAACATTTCTTGCTGCTCTTCCTATTGTTTGAATTAAAGACCTTTTACTTCTTAAAAAACCTTCCTTATCTGCTTCTAAGATTGCAACTAAACTCACTTCAGGGATGTCTAATCCCTCTCTCAATAAGTTGATCCCTACAAGTACATCAAACTCTCCCTTTCTTAGACCTCTTATAATATTTACTCTTTCTATAGTATCTATATCTGAATGCATGTATCTTACTTTAATTCCCAAGTTAGCGTAGTATTCCGTTAGCTCTTCTGCCATTTTTTTAGTTAGAGTTGTCACTAATATCTTATTTTTTTTCAAAATTTCTTTTTGAATCTCTTGTAATAAATCATCTACTTGATTCCCACTCTTTTTTACCTCTATCATTGGATCTACTATACCTGTAGGTCTTATAAGCTGATCCGCTATTTTCCCTTTTGAATTTTCTATCTCAAAATCTCCAGGTGTTGCAGACACAAAAATCGTCTGCCCTGTCAACGCTCTGAACTCTTCAAATCTTAGTGGCCTATTATCTAAAGCTGATTTTAACCTAAAACCATTTTCAACTAAATTTGTTTTTCTAGCTCTATCTCCATTATACATACCTCTTATTTGGGGAACAGTTACGTGAGATTCGTCAATATATACGATAAAATCTTTCGGGAAATAGTCTAAGAGAGTTTCTGGGGTAGAACCTTCTGGTCTTCCTGTCAAGTATCTGGAATAGTTCTCAATCCCTTTGCAATGCCCTATCTCTCTTATCATCTCTATATCATACTGAGTTCTCTGTTTTAATCTTTGTGCTTCTAATAATTTCCCGCTCTCTTCAAACTCTTTGACCTCATTTACCATATCATTTTTTATCTCATTAGCCACTCTGTCTAATGAGTTTTCAGCAGTTAAATAGTGAGTTGCAGGATATATTATTACCCTTTCTAATTTCTTATTTATTTTCTGACCTGTCAGTGTATTAATTTCTGAAATAGATTCTAAATCATCTCCAAAAAATTCCATTCTATAAGCTGTTTCCATATATGAAGGGTATATATCTATGACATCCCCTTTTATTCTGAAACGCCCTCTTTGAAAATCAATATCATTTCTTTCATACCTTATTCCAACAAGTTTTTCTATAAATTTATTTCTTTGTAAACCTGTCTTTAAATCTATTGGGATTGTATTATTTTTATAAATTTCTGGTGATCCCAATCCATAAATAGCTGATACTGAAGCTACAATTATTACATCTCTCCTATGGATAAGTGCTGCAGTTGCAGCATTCCTTAGTTTATCAATTTCATCATTAATGGATGAATCCTTTTCAATATATGTGTCAGTTGAAGGGATATATGCCTCTGGCTGATAGTAATCATAGTACGATACAAAATATTCCACTGCATTTTCTGGAAAAAAATTTTTATACTCTTGATAAAGTTGAGCCGCAAGAGTTTTATTAGGTGCCAATACCAATGCTGGTCTTCCAGTTTTTTCTATAACATTTGCTATTGTAAAAGTTTTTCCAGAACCAGTCACCCCTAATAAAGTTTGATCTTTTATTCCTAAATTTATATTAGATAAAAGCTTATTTATTGCTTCTGGCTGGTCTCCTGTAGGTTTGTACTTTGACACTAATTTAAACATAATATATCTCCTTAAAAAATTTTTTAGTATAAAAAAGGGTGACAATCACCCTTTTAAAAATTCTAAACTTCAGATATATACTTAGGCTCTTGGATTTCTAATTTTTTTTTTATCCCTTTATTAGCTTTTATTAAGACTAAATTTGCTTTTTCACCTTTTTTGTGATATGCAAACTGGATTTTTTCTATATTAAAATTATATTTTGAAAGAGTAGCTACAATCTCTTGTAACCGATGTGCCCTGTGTACCATATAAAATTTACCAATAGGTTTTAATAACCTTTTAGCATTTTTTATTAACTCTTCCAAATTCAAACTTATTTCATGCCTAGAAAGTGATTTCCCTGAATTTTCATTTATTTTCTTTCCATCAACTTCCATATATGGTGGATTAGAAAACACTGTATCAAAACTATTCCCAGCTCCATAATTTTTAACATCTATATTAATGACCTCTATAAGACTTCTGCAGTCATTAATCTCTAAATTTTTTTCTATTAAATCAGACATTTTTTTCTGTATCTCTAAAATAGTAATCTTTGAATTTATATTTTTTTCATATGCTAAAAGCAAAATTGAAATTACTCCAGTTCCACCGCCTATCTCTAAAACCTTTTCATTCTTCATCCTCTCTATAAATCCAGCAAGTAAAACAGCATCTACTGAAAACTTAAACTCATTTTCATATTGATATATTTTATACCCATTTATTAGATCTGTAATACTCTCCACTGTCTACTCCTTTTCTAAGCTTTTCAACTTTTTCTCATCTTCAGAAGAGATACTCTTTAATTTAGAAGCTTCTTTCTTGTTAAACTGAACATCTTCAACATTAAATTTTAAAATCCCTTTACCGTGAATATCAGCATATAAAAATCCATTTAACGGGCTTATCCCTAAAACTTTCCCCTCTCCAAACTCTGTTTTAACCAGTTGATTTACTGCTGGGAAATCTTTCAAAGCTTCCTCATATTGATGATATTCATAATTTAAACAACATAATAATCTTCCACATACTCCTGAAATTTTTGTTGGATTAATTACTAACCCTTGATCCCTTGCCATTTTAATCGAAACAGAATCAAATTTGTTAATAAAGCTTCTGCAACAAAGCTCTTTTCCACAAATTCCTATATTACCTAGAATTCTTGCTTCATCCCTTACACCAATCTGTCTTAACTCAATTCTAACTTTGAAAATATTAGCTAAATCTTTAACTAAATCTCTAAAATCTATTCTTCCCTCAGCAGTAAAATAGAAGATTAGCTTTGTCTTATCAAAAGTATATTCTACAGCTACTAGTTTCATTGGAAGTTTATGATCAATTATTTTATTTTTGCATATTTTATTAGCCTTTAGAGATTCCTCTTTTAATTTATTATACTCGTCAATCTCTTCATCAGTTGCTTTTTTTAAAACAGGTTTTAATGGTAAAACTAAAAACCTCTCCTCTAAAATCATGGGATTACTATAAGCTACCCCAATCTCTTTTCCTCTTATAGTATCAACTAATACTTTATCCCCTTTTTTATAATCTACATCATCTACAACTTCAAAATAGTATCTTTTTTTAGTTATTTCAAACATAACTCCTAAGACCTTATATTGTTTACTTTCACTATTTTCTATATTATCAACTTGATTATTTTCCATTTTTCCTCCAAATTTATTCAAGAAGCCCCTCTTCTAAAAAACTGAAATACGCCTCTTTTGTCACTATTAAGTGGTCTAGTAGTCTTATATCCAACATCCCTAAAGTTGATTTAAGAGTTTGTGTTAACTCTATATCACTTCTTGAAGGTTTATAGTTCCCACTAGGGTGATTGTGTGAAATAATTACAGACTTAGCTTTATAATTTATGCTCTCTTCAATTATTTTTTTATAACCATTTTCTTTATCTAATACTATTTCAAAATTTTTATTTTGATTCTTAAGCTCATTAGTTTTCTCTTTTACACCAACTATCTTTGCAGCTATCTCCCTTGGATAAATTGCACTTCTATCTATAGTCCCTTTAAAAAGGGTTTCACTTTTAAGCTCTCTTTCATTTATAAGGTGATTAGCAGAATCTAAATATAAAATAAAAAAATTCTCTCTACTATCAAATCCTATTTCATTTTTTAAATATGCAATAAGATCATTTTTGCTATTTATTGATATTTTTTCAACTTTATAATGAGATTTAAATAACTCTTTATTTAAATCTCCAATATAATTTAAATAAAGTGCTGTTATCTCTCCTACACCTTTAATTTTTTTTAATTCATTTACATCTGCTTTTAATACCCCTTCAATAGTAT
>JAGNZR010000018.1 GCA_017984315.1 Fusobacteriaceae bacterium
TTCTCCTCTAATTTTAATTTTTTTTTATTTCATTTAAATAAAATTAACAAAAAAACTTTTATTATACTTTTTTTATTAAAGTATAATTAGTTCGCAAAATACTATTACTTTTCCACCTCCATTCAAATTATATAAAAATAAAAAATTATACTAAATATAGCATCATTTTTTTAACGTAAAAATTTAACAACACCATTATATTTATACAATTTTAATCGAAAAAAATCAATGATTTTCTTTTATGGTTATATTGTTTCTGATGAAATTTTACACCTTTTTACATATCCCTTGTTATAACTATATTTATTCCTGTTCCCAATATATTTTCAAAGACTTTATCCCCTATTTTTACAGGTGATTTCACAATTTTATTTTTCAGTAAATCCATGCATTTTGAAACTAATTCTTTTGGAATTGCCCCATCAACATTATCTAAAATCCATTTAATCTTTGTTCCAGAAAAATACGCATCTATTACAAGTCCTGTATTATCTCTTACATATTCAGAGATACCTTTTAATTTCAAATCATCACATATTCCAGCTGTTCTTCTACACTGCCAGACAATTGCATTGTATACCGGTTTCCCTGTATTTTTATCCCAAACTACTGTAGTCTCCCTTTGATTTGTTATCCCTATCCCTACTATATCATGGTAAGAGATTCCAGTTTTTGCTATAACTTCTGCTAACACTCCGCTTTGAGTCGCCCAAATCTCAATAGGGTCATGTTCTACCCACCCTTCTTTTGGGTATAGCTGAGTAAACTCTTTTTGAGCCACACCAATTATATTTTGATTCTCATTAAAAATTAATCCATAGTGCAACGAGTATTTCCAAAAGAATCTGTTCTACATGTCTCAGTTTTTCCATTATTATATTTTGTTCTAGTCGTTCCAAAGGAATCTGTTGCTGATGTAGAACTCATTCCATTGCTGTATTTTGTCGTTGTTTTCCCAAAGGAATCTGTCTTACTTGTTGCTGTATCACCATTATTATATTTGACTCTTGTATTTCCAAAGGAATCTGTTGTCTCTGTCTTAGTCACACCGTTATTGTATTTTGTTGTAGTTTTTCCAAAGGAGTTTGTTGTTGCTGTGGAGCTCAGTCCATTACTATATTTTGTTGTGGTTTTTCCAAAGGAATCAGTCTTACTTGTAGAAGTATATGAATACCCAGTCATTGCAACTAGAAAAAAAAGTGTTAAGATTATTTTTTTAAAATACATAGTACACCTCCATATTTTTTATTTACAACTTAAGTTTTAAATCACCTGGTTTTATCCACCCTTTTTTTCTCATAATTTCAGAAAAAATAAGAGTTAAAACAGCTGGTGCCAGAATATGAAAGAAAAAAATAATCAAATATAAATCTATAATATTACTGAATTTTCCACTCATAGCTGCTATAGTTCCAAATTGCCCAACTAACCCACTTGTTCCCATCCCTGCACCTATTGGAATATTTTCCATTTGAAGATATTTTGTAGAGATAGGACCTAAAATAGCTGATGTTAAAGTAGGTGGAATCCAAATTTTCCAATTTTTTATGATATTAGGCACTTGAAGCATAGATGTTCCTAACCCTTGTGCAATAAGTCCTGCTAAACCATTCTCTCTAAAACTCATAACAGCAAACCCAATCATTTGAGAGGAACACCCAATAGTTGCAGCACCAGCAGCAAGACCACTTAAATTTAACATTATCGCTATTGCAGCACTGCTTATTGGAAGAGTAAGAATTACTCCCATAACAGTAGAAACAATAATCCCCATATTAACAGGTGCCATCTCTGTTGATTTCATTATTATAAGACCAAGGGATTCCATTATTTTTTGAATATAAGGACCAACAGCAGCACCAATTGAAATTCCAACTAAAATTGTAGTAACAGGAGTTATAAGTATATCAATTTTCGTCTCTTTTGAAATTAACTTCCCAAACTCTGCTCCAAATAGTGCTGCTATAAGTGCTCCAACAGGACCACCAACAGCATTTCCTGCAGCACCAGTAATAACTGAACTAAAAAGTACAAGAGGGGGTGCTTTTAAAGCGTAAGCTATTGCAACTCCAATGGCAGCACCAGTCATATTTCTACATAAGGGCCAAACTACATCCGTTAAGAATTTTATCTGAAACTTCATCCCAATGCTGTTTAATATAGTTCCTATAAGTAAAGAGGAGAAAAGACCCAGTGCCATAAAACTAAGTGCATCAATTAAATATCTTTGAACTGAAATTTCTACCCCTTTCTTTTTTAAAAATTTTTTATAATCCATGTTCTCTCCTTCTACATGTTTTCTCTTTTTTTTATATAAAATTGCTTTCTTATAGTCATTTTATAATAATCAAAAAATTATGTCCACTAACTTATAATAATACTAACAATTAAAGTTTTTGGACGGAAAATTAAAAACAAAAAACCCCACAAACGCGAGGTTTGCAGGGCATATATTTTGTATGTAATTATCTTTTTGAGAATTGAGGAGATCTTCTTGCTTTTCTCTTTCCGTATTTCTTTCTTTCAACCATTCTTGAGTCTCTAGTTAAGAATCCAGCTTCTCTTAAAGCAGGTTTTAATGTCTCATCAGCTACAAGTAAAGCTCTTGACACACCGTGTCTGATAGCTCCAGCTTGTCCAGAGTTTCCTCCACCATTTACATTAACTCTTACTCCGAATTTTTCCATTGTAGATGTTAATACTAAAGGTTGCTCAACTATTCTAGATAAGATTTCTCTTCCTCCAAAATACTCTTTCATTGATTTTCCATTTATTTCAATCCCTGTTGCACCTGGGATTAGTCTTACTCTCGCTACAGAAGTTTTTCTTCTTCCTGTTCCTAAATATTGAATCATATTTGCCACTGTTATTCCTCCCTAATTATAATGCAGCCTTAGCTGGTTTTTGAGCTGTATGTGTATGTTCTGCTCCTACAAATACTCTTAATCTAGTTAATTGCTCTGCTCCTAATTTGTTCTTTGGAAGCATTCTTTTTACAGCTAACATTAAAGCCTCTTCAGGTTTTTTTGCCATAATTTCCCCTAAAGATCTCTCTTTAATTCCACCAGGGAATCCTGTGTGATGGAAATATTTTTTATCTGTTAATTTTTTTCCAGTTACTACTAATTTCTCAACGTTTGTAACAACTACGAAATCTCCACCATCAATATGAGGTGTGAATGTAGGTTTATTTTTACCCATTAATTTTTTAGTTATTTCTACTGCTAATCTTCCTAATACTAGACCTTCAGCATCATAGTGATACCAGTCTCTAACTACGTCTTCTTTTCTTTGCATAAAAGTATATTTTTTCATTTTTCCTCCTAAATTTAGTGTTATATCTTTCAAATATAACTCAACGGTCCTTTGTGGGAAAGGTTAAATTTTACCTATTAATTTTACCAAAACTATTATATTATGTCAAGTATTTTTACTTGCTAGTAAAAATATTTTTTCGACTCTCTCTGTTAATTTAATAACCCCTCTTTTCCATCTTCTTTCGTCTCTTCACTCTCTTTAGCTTTAGGAATAGGGTTTCCATACATCCATTCCACTTGTCTTCTAAGACCTGTAAGATCATAAGACTTTCCATCTAACTCTAAACTGTTATTTTCTGGGCATGCTATATACCCCTCTTCAACTGGAGTGTTAGGATCTAAAGAGATCTGAAGTTTTATAATCTGCTGTGGATTATCAATAGGTCTAAACTCTGTTTTTACCTTTTTAATAACATCCTCTTTTTTCAATATCTCTTCAACTAACTCTTTTGTTAATTGTCTTTTTGGTGGGTAGTCAGCTATAAACAGTATTGTGCTAGATAAAAACTTTACTTTATCCCCATCTTTTTCAAACAGTTCAAGAGTATATACACCTCTATCTTTAATCATAATTTTTTCTAAATCTATTACTTTTTTCCCAACACCGAAAGGTCCCATTACAGGTACAAACTCCCCTTTTGTAATAAGCTGCTCATTAGGTGCATTTACTCTCACTTCAAATGTAGTAGGTTTTGTAATCTCTTCTATTGTAAGTATAATTGCTAAATTCAACATTGGGTGTGGAAACATAGGTTGTATCATGCTGTCAAAAGCTCCTAATATATCTATACTCCCTGGTACATGTGTATTCATTTTTGCTTTGTGTGCTGCTATTGCACTTTTCAGTTTTGCCATTTTTTCCCCCTAAAAATATGTTTTTTTAATTAACTCTCTCTGTTTAGTAAAAAATCCGCTAAATCAATTAACAACTTTCTATTTTCAAATTCAAAATTATCTTCTAAAACTTTTTTAGCTTTATCTATAACCTCTTTTAAAATCTCTTTAGATTTCTCAAGACCGAAAATAGATGGATAAGTTGATTTTTCTAAAGCTAAATCGCTTCCTATAGGTTTACCTAATTTTTCAAAATCACCTTCAACATCTAGAATATCATCTTTTATCTGAAATGCAAGCCCTATTAACTCTCCATACTCTTCAATAGATTTTTCCTGCTCTTCACTAGCACCAGCAATAATACACGCTACTTCTAATGGAAGTTTTATTAATTTACCTGTTTTATGTTTATGGATATATTTAAGAGTATCATAGTCAATCTCTTTTCCTTCACTCTCTATATCCACCATCTGACCACCAATCATACCGTTTATTCCAGAATAATCAGATGTTTTTCTTATAATCTCTAAAATTTGAGTAGGTGATAACCCTTTATTCTTTTCTACTAAAATATTAAATGCATGAGTAAGGAGTGCATCCCCTATTAAAATCCCCTCTGCCTCTCCAAATTTAGCATGAGTTGTCAACTGTCCCCTTCTAAACTTGTCATCGTCTAAAGCAGGTAAATCATCATGGACTAAGGAATATGAATGTATCATCTCAATAGCACACCCTGAAGGGATTCCTAAGTTCTCATCATGCCCTAGAAGTTGCAGCCCCATCAGTAGCAGTAAAGGACGCAGTCTTTTACCACCATTTAGTACAGAGTATCTCATCCCTTCTGCTATAACATAAGGGTTTTGAAGCTCGTTTAAATACTCTTCCAAATTTTTATCTATTATATTTTTTCTTTCATACATATATTGTTTTAGCATTTAAACCTCCTCAAACTCCACTTCATTACTGTCTAAGCTTTCCGTTACTTTCAATACTTTACCTTGAGCTTTATTTAGCATCTCAGATGACTTTTTTAAAAGCTTCATAGCTTTTTCATACTCTTTTATGCTCTCATCTAAACCAAGATCCCCTGATTCTAATTTTTCTATTATGATGTCTATGTTTTCTAAATTTTTTTCAAAACTATCCTCTTTAGGTGACTTTTTTTCCATTTTTCCCCCATTATCTTGTAAAAAATGTCATTGTTTTCTTTCCATATTTTCTACAATCAGCTTTTTTAAATCCAAACATCTCATCTGCTAAATCTTCTAACATATGGTGTTCACAAATTATAAGCCCACCCTCTGCTAAAATACCAGCTTTTTCTATTGCTTTTAAACTTTTTTCACATAAATTAAGTTTATAAGGTGGATCCATAAAAATTATATCAAATTTTTCCCCTTTTCTACCTAATATTTCAATAGCTCTCACTACATCATTTTTATATGCTCTACAACGATTTTCAAACCCTAAATTATTAATATTCTCTATAATTACTTTTAAAGCTTCCTGATCTTGCTCAATCATTATAGCTTTTTCTGCACCACGACTTAGGGCTTCTAAAGCAATATTCCCTGTTCCACTAAATAGATCTAAAAATCTAGCACCATCTATATATGGAGCTATTATTGAAAACAGAGATTCTTTTACACTTCCTAATGTTGGTCTAGTATCCATCCCTTTTCTACTTTTTAATCTTTTATTTTTAGCTTCTCCTGCTATTATTCTCATATTTTTCACCTCACTACTTACTGATTAATATATAAACATCGCATCTCCAAAACTGAAAAAGTGATACCTCTCTTTTACAGCTTCCCTATATACTTCCATCATAAACTCTCTGTTTGAAAAAGCTGATACTAGCATTAAAAGGGTTGATTTAGGGAGGTGGAAATTCGTTATAAGTGCATCAACTATTTTAAATTTATATCCTGGATAGATAAATATCTCAGTCTCTTCTATTTTTCCTAAAAGTGATCCATCTGGACCAACTGAAGATTCTAAAGCTCTTACAGTTGTAGTTCCAACTGCAACTATTCTTCTTCCAACTTTTTTTGCTTCATTTATTTTCAGTGCTACACTCTCCGGTATTTCAAAAAGTTCAGTATGCATTTTATGGTCTAATACATCCTCTGTTTGAACCGGTCTAAATGTTCCTATACCCACTTCAAGAAATATATCTAATATCTCTACCCCTTTCTTTTCTATAGCACTTAAAAGCTCTGGGGTAAAGTGAAGCCCTGCTGTTGGAGCAGCTACAGACTCTCCACGCATAGCATATACTGTTTGATATCTATCCCTTTCTTTTAAACTCTCTAATATATATGGTGGTAAAGGCATACTTCCTAATCTGTCCAGTACCTCTTCAAAAGCACCTTCATAAGAGAACGTTAAAACTCTGTTTCCATCCTCTTTAATCTCTATTAACTCTGCTACAAGTTCATTATTTTCACCAATATAAAGTTTCTGCCCTAACTTCAACTTTTTAGCTGGTTTTAACAGACACTCCCAAGTAGTCAGATTTAACCTTTTTATTAAGAGAATCTCCAACACTCCACCACTCTCTTTTTTTCCAAAAAGTCTGGCTGGAATTACTTTTGTAGAGTTTCTTACAAGGATATCTCCCTCTTTTAAGTAATCTACTATATTATAAAATTTTTTATGTTCTATACTCTTTTCCACTCTATTCACCAGTAAAAGTTTTGAACTGTCTCTAGGTTCTCTAGGTGACTGTCCAATAAGTTCATCAGGAAGGTGGTAATCATAGTCATTAAGTTTTGTTGACATATTAAACCTCTTTTAGCTCTTTCATTCCAATTACTACTCTGTCTATTCCACAGTAATCTTTTATTATATTTATATTTTTAAAACCATTCTTTTCCATAAATTCAGAAACTTTCAAAGCTTGATTGTAACCAACTTCAAAAGCTAGATAACCACCATCTTTTAAAAATTTACCAGCCTCTTTAGATATTTTTTCATAAAAGTAATACCCATCTCCACCATCTGTTAAAGCTCCACGAGGTTCATACTGTTTTACTTCTACCATGAGTTCGTCATACTCATTCAAAGGGATATAAGGGGGGTTAGAAACTATCAAATCATATTTATCAACTGAGTTTTCCAAAGCTGAAAAAACATCCGAAAGAAGGAATGTAACATTTTCTGCATTATTTAAAACCTTATTTTCATTAGCTACAACTAATGCTTCAGTACTTATATCTAAGGCTGTTACTTTTGATTTTTTTAACTCTTTAGCTAAGGTTATAGCTATAGCACCGCTTCCTGTTCCTACATCTAAAATAGCAACTTCCTCTCTATCTAAAAGTAGATGCTTACAATTTTCTACTAAATTTTCCGTATCACTACGAGGAATCAATACATTTTCATTAACTTTGAAAATATATCCATAAAACTCCCACTCCCCTAAAATCTGCTGAAGTGGCTTTCTATGCTTCCCTCTTTGAATCAGCATTTTTTTTATGGTTTCTAACTGATCAGGTGTAATCTCTTTAGATAGTTGAATACTTAACAGTGTTCTGTTTACATTTAATACATGTGAGAAAATATACTCTGTATCTAGTCTATAATCAGAAACCCCTTTTTCTTTAAGATAATTCATACTTTTTAAAAAAAACTCTCTATTCTTTTCTTTAAAATCTAATTGAGCCTCTTTATTTATTTTATCAAAACTAGTTCCCTGCTCTGCCATTTTTTTCAAATAACCCTTTATCTCCTCTCTCTCTTTTTGAGAGATTACAAGTTCAAAATTAGTATATAAACCAAGTCTATCTAACTTTAAGACATAAGAGATTAATTTTTCAGCTTCTAATCTTGATTTTGAAAAGGAGTATTTTAACAAATACTCCTCAGCAAATTTTAATATCTCTATTAACTTCATATTAATCTTCCGAACTAGTTAACATCTCTGCTTGGCTGAATGTGATTAGAGAATCAATCATCTCATCTAAATCTCCATCCATAAACGCTTCCATTTGATGAGCTGTATATTTTATTCTGTGATCTGTTATTCTTCCTTGTGGGTAGTTGTAAGTTCTTATCTTTTCAGATCTATCCCCTGTTCCAACTTGCAGTTTTCTATCATTTGCAATAGCACTTCTTTGTTTTTCAGATTCCATTTCATAAAGTTTAGCAGCCAAATGCTTCATAGCTTTCTCTCTGTTTTTTAACTGTGATCTTTCATCTTGGCACTGAACTACTATTCCTGAAGGTAAATGTGTAATTCTAACTGCTGAGTCAGTTGTATTTACGTGCTGACCCCCTGCTCCACCTGATCTATAAACATCTATTTTAAGATCTCCTGTATTTATTACAACGTCTTTTACTTCATCAACTTCTGGTAAAACTGCTACAGTTGCTGTAGAAGTATGAATTCTACCTGAAGATTCAGTTTCAGGAACTCTTTGTACTCTGTGAACCCCAGATTCAAACTTAAGTCTTGAGTAAGCACCTTGTCCTGCTATAAGGAAAACAACCTCTTTAAGTCCTCCCACTCCAACTTCCTGCTTTTCCATAAGTTCAACTTTCCATTTTCTTCTTTCTGCATATCTTACATACATTCTAAATAAGTTTCCAGCAAATAGAGCTGCTTCATCTCCACCTGCTCCACCTCTTATCTCTATGATAACGTTTTTATCATCGTTTTCATCTTTTGGTAAAAGAAGTATTTTTAAATCTTTTTCAATTTGAGGTAATTTCTCCTCTACATCCTTTATCTCTTCTTGTAATAATTCCCTCATATCTGGGTCTTTTTCACTTTTTATACTCTCTTTTGAAAATTCATAATCCGCCATCAAATTTTTATACTCTGTATATTTTTCAACTATATCTGACATACTTGCCATAGCCTTGTTATACTCTAGCATTTTCTTTGTATCTGCTAAAATTTCAGGTGTACTTAAAAGTTTTTCTAGCTCTTTATGTCTATTTACAACTTCATCTAATTTTTTAAACACTCTTCATCAACTCCTATTAATCTATAACTCAATAATTATACCATAAAAACTGTTTATAATCAAAAATAATGTACCCCTTTAATTATTTTTTTATCAACAATTAAAGAGATACATTTTATTTTTATTTTCTTATTTTTTTGTCTGTTTATTCAATTTATTTTTTTAAAGGTTCAGCTTCAGATTTTAACTGTTCCTCTTTTATTCTTGTTACTGCAATCTCTCTGGCTTTTAAATACTGCTCTTTAGATATATATTTATACATACTTATCTGACTTCTTACTTTTGATTTATAAATAGTCGATTCAATATCCCCCATTTTATCAAAAATCTCATCTAATTTTTGAAGGTTTTTTTCTGCACCATCCAGCACTAATTGGTTAGCCTCTATCTCTAATTTTTGCTTTTCTAAAGCCAATATTTTAAACTCAGAAGAAGCTTTCCCCATTAACTCTTTAGCTTTTGTCAAATTCTCTTTAGTAACTCCAATTTTTATAAAATCTTCATCATACACTATTCCAAACTCATTCTTTGAATAAGATAGCATAGATAATGAAAAGAACAAACTCAACACTAATAACACACTTTTTTTCATAATTTAAGCTCTCCTATATTTGATGATCATAACCAAATACTTGCTCAGTATCTAGTTCTGTATTTTTTTCGCTGAATATCTCTTTTGAAAAGAAACTATCTAACTCTATTTTTTCTTTCTCTTGTTTATCAACATTTTTGCTGATTACCATTATACCATCATTAGCCATTTTTTGAGATATCTCTTGCTTAATAAAAGAATTATATGATGTAGTCGATATTATACCAATAAAAAATAATGAAACTGAAGCTTTCATATACCTCTTATTTTTTACTTTCTCCTCTTCTAAAAGCTGCTTATATAAATTAGCCTTAACCCTGTCTTTTGGTGACATTTTTATACCTCCATATCTTTCAACGCTTTGTAGTATACTGATTTTACTGTTGATAAATTCATTGCTTTCATTTCTGCAATCTCTTGCAATTTATATCCATAAATATCCTTTAAAATAACAATCTCTCTCTCTACATCTTTTATTTTAGAAAGTTGCTCTTTTAAGATGATATTGCTATTTAAATCACTTCCATCTTCCATATCCAGTATCTCATCATTCAACTCTAAGTTTAATTTTCTTTTTCTAAAAAAATCATAGACTTTATTAATGGCAATCTTATATATCCATGTATATATATTACTGTCCTCTCTAAATTTTTTTAGGTTTTTATAAACACTTATAAAGACCTCTTGTGTTATATCCTCTGCATCTTCTGGATTTTTAACACTTCCTAGAACTTTATAATAGATCTTATCGAAATACTCATCAAAAATTTCTTCAAAATCAATCATAATTCAATTACCGCCTATACATATAATATTTAGACTAAGATTTCCTTAAAAAAGTTTATTTTCTTATTAAAATTTTTTAATTTTTTTAAAATCTTCCTCTATAATGCTCTTTAACTCTTCCATTATATCTTTTTCATCTACTTTTTTTATAATAACACCTTTTTTGAAAAGCACTCCAACACCTTTTCCACCAGCTACTCCGTAATCAGCTTCTCTTGCTTCTCCAGGTCCGTTAACAACACACCCCATAACTGCGATTTTTATATTTAACTCTTTATCTCTAAACTCTTTTTCAACTGCTTTTGCAAGATTTATTAAATCTATTTCAGTTCTTCCACAAGTTGGGCACGATATTATCTCTGTACCTTTTCTTAGTCCTAAGACTTTTAAAATCTCTTTAGCAACTTTAATCTCTTCCACTGGATTCTCTGTTAAAGATACTCTTATTGTAGAGCCGATATTATCAACTAACAAACTTCCTATCCCTATAGCTGATTTAATTGTTCCTTGAAAAGCTGTTCCCGCTTCTGTAACACCTAAATGAAGCGGGTAATTTACTAATTTTGAGATTTTTCTATAAGCTTCTATCATCATTCTTACATTGCTTGATTTTATAGAGATTACAATATTTGAAAATCCATATTTTTCAAGAATACCTACATGATACATAGCACTTTCAACCATCCCTTCAGCGCAAGGGTGTCCATATTTTTCCAATATATGTTTCTCTATAGAACCTGAATTAACCCCTATTCTTATAGGTATATTTTTTTCTAAAGCCTTCTCTACAACTGCTTTTATCTTATCCTCTTCCCCTATATTCCCTGGATTAATCCTAAGTTTATCTATCCCATTTTCCATTGCTTCTATAGCTAATTTATAATCAAAATGTATGTCTGCAACTAAAGGGATACTTACCCTTTTTTTTATTTCAGCTATAGCTTTTGCAGCTTCATAACTGTTTACAGTCATTCTGACTAACTGACACCCTTCTCTTTCTAATTCAAGTATCTGGTTTACAGTCTTTTCAATATTTGAAGTATCTGTATTTGTCATTGATTGGATAACTATCTCATTATTCCCACCTATTACTAAATCTCTTATTTTAACTTCTTTTGCTTTATACATAGTTAATCTTCTCCTTAAACACAGATAATTTTATCTTATTACAGCTCTTAAAGGATCTATTGTTCTTCCATCTTTTCTAACTTCAAAGTGTAAATGAGGACCTGTGGATCTTCCTGAATTTCCTGTTATTCCTATAACCTCTCCTTGTTGAACTGTATCCCCTTTTTTTACATTCATGCTCTGTAGATGAGCGTATCTCGTCTCATAACCATCTTCATGTTTTAAGAAAATTACTTTTCCATAACCGCTCTTATACCCTGAGTAAGTAACAACACCTTTTTGTGCTGCTTTAAAAGGGATATATTTTGCTTTTAAATCTACTCCAGCATGCATAATATACCTTTTTAAAATAGGGTGGAATCTATTTCCATAAGGACTTGATTCCCCGGCATATTTTATTGGCATTACAAGTCCATTAACCGGTTTAGGGAGTTGGGTTGGTTTTTTAGGAGTAATTATTGCATCTACTAACTGTTTTCTAACAGCTTTCATTTCTGGATCTTTTATGAAAAGCTCCTGCCCAAATGTTATTGCATCGTTTTCTAAATTGTTGTATCTTCTTATATCACTTATTTTTACTCCATACCTCTGAGCTATTTTAAATAAAGAATCACCTTTTTTAACTTTATAAATCAACCCGTTTTCAGAAGGGATTTTTAATTTATCACCGATTCTCAATATTTTTGTATTCTTTGGATTATTTATTTTTATTATCTCTTCTGTAACGTTATACTCTTTAGCTATGAGCTGTAACACATCTCCTTTTTTTACAGTGTGCTCTTTGAAAATTATTTTTACTTTCTGTGCACCATCTTCTTCCTCTACAGGAGTCTCTTCTATCTCCTCTTCAACAGATTGTGTCACCACTTTACCCTTTTCATCGATAACATAATCTCTCTGCATTATAAAATAGTTTGTAGAAAGTATTTTTTCCCCTTGATCATCTTCATCATCATAAGAGTAATACTCTGTAAATCTAGCTGTATCAACAACTTCCTCTTGAAAGATTGTCAGCTCCTCTATAGCATATGAGAATATAACTATTAAGATTATTAAAAAATTAAATCTTAATCTCAACTTCCCTCTCTCCTTTGTTAATCTATTAATTTATCAATTTATTAATTTTTTAACATTTCATCGTTATTTTCTGTAGCTTCAATTAAATCAATAAGTTTTTTTGTTGCATTCACTTTATCTATTTGAGAAAGGTGTCTTCTTATTGTCCAAATTTTATCCAATTTATTCTTTGGAATTAAAAGTTCCTCTTTTCTTGTTCCAGATTTTTGAATATCAATAGCAGGATATATTCTAAGCTCTGCTAGAGTTCTGTCTAATTGAATCTCTAAGTTTCCTGTTCCTTTAAACTCTTCAAATATGACTTCATCCATTTTACTACCTGTATCAATTAAAGCTGTGGCTATTATTGTTAAACTTCCACCGCCCTTTATATTTCTTGCTGATCCAAAAAACTTTTTAGGATAGTATAGTGCACTTGGGTCTATACCACCTGATATCAGTTTTCCTGAAGATGGAATAACTATATTATATGCCCTTGCAAGTCTGGTAATGGAATCCATAAGAATCACTACATGCTGCCCATCTTCTATTTTTCTTTTTGCTCTTTCTAGAACCATCTCTGTCACTTTAATATGATTTCTTGGTTCTTCATCAAATGTGGATGAATAAACCATAGCCCCTTTTACATTCTCTATTATATCTGTAACCTCTTCTGGTCTTTCATCTATAAGGAGCAACCACACTTCAACCCCTTTATTATTTTCAATAATTGAGTTTGCTAAATTACTGATTAAAATCGTTTTACCTGCTTTAGGAGGAGCTACTATAAGCCCTCTTTGCCCTTTACCTATAGGAGCTATAATATCAATCATTCTCCCTGGAGTATTTTTACGATCTGTTTCAAGCATCAATTGCTCAGTTGGATAAGATGGCTTCAGTTCATCAAAAGGAATTCTTGATTCAGCTTTTGAAGTTGCTTGTCCGTTTACAAGCAATACTCTTCTAAGCCCATAGTTTTTTTCCTCGCCAACAGGCTCTCTAACCTCTCCAACCACAACATCTTCACATCTTAATTTAAATCTTTTTACTTGAGATGCTGATACATAGATATCTTTTCCTACATTAGTATTTCTCAAAAATCCATATCCATCAGCTAAAACATCTAAATACCCTACCCCTAAAGTTATCCCCTCTTGCTTTTCAAAATGATCTATAATTAGTTGAATAATATCATTTTTTTTAGTTTTACTGCCTAAATCAACATTTAACTCTTTTGCTATCTCATGTAACTCTTTTAAAAAAAACCTATCCAACTCCAGCATATATTCCCCTTTTTATTTTTTAAATTATATCTCCATAAAGCGTCCATGTTTTAAAATCATTTATTTTTACATTTACAAACTGCCCAGCAAGAGAGATATCCCCTTTAAAAATAACAACTTTATTTGTGCTTGTTCTTCCTGTTAGCATCTCTTTATTTTTTCTGCTTTCCCCTTCAACTAAAACTTTTTCTACCCTTCCTATAAATGGTGCATTAGCAGATTTTGACATCTCATTTTGAAGTTCAATCAATCTTTGAAGTCTGCTCTTTTTTACCTCTTCATCTATCTGTCCATCCATATCTGCTGCTTTTGTCCCTTTTCTTATAGAGTACATAAACATGAAAGAGTTATCAAATCCAACTTTTTTTACTACATCTAAAGTGTCTAAAAAGTCCTCCTCCTCTTCATATGGGAACCCTACTATAATATCTGCTGTTACCCCTGCATTTGGCACTGCAGCTTTAACTTTTTCTATAAGGGCTAAATACTGCTCTTTCGTATACCCTCTATTCATAAGTTTTAAAATTTTACTTGATCCAGATTGTAATGGAATATGTATTGATTTTGTAACTTTATTGCATTTAGCTATTGCTTCAATTACATCATCACTGAAATCTCTAGGGTGTGGAGAGATAAATCTCACCCAAAAATCCCCTTCAAGTTTTTCTATTTCATGTAATAATATGGCAAAATTTTCATCTGTTTTTAGATCTTTTCCATATGAGTTTACATTTTGTCCAAGTAAGATTATCTCTTTGAACCCTTTTTTAACATACCCTTTTATCTCTTCTAAAATTTCAGACATAGGTACTGAACGCTCTCTCCCTCTTACATAAGGCACTATGCAATAAGTACAAAAATTATTGCAACCGTATGTAATAGGTATTGATGCCGTGTATTTTGAATCAAAATCTGCATCTAAAGTTGGAGGAAGTTCATCTCCATCCCCTACATAAATAACCGATTTAAAATCTCCGCTCTCTATTTTTTCTATAGCTTGAGGGATTTTACCTATATTTTGATTTCCCATAACAATATCAATTATGGGGAACTTTTTAGCTAAAGCTTCCCCTTGCTCCTGGGCAAAACAACCTGTAATCCCTATAATTGTACCTTGTTTCTCTTTTTGGATTTTAAGCTCTCCCAATTTACCATAAATCTGAGTAGCTGCACCCTCTCTAACAGTACATGTATTTAAAAATACTGCATCTGTTTCAGAGAGATCCTCTGTCATCTCATACCCCATATTTATTAACATACTTTTTATTTTTGCACTTTCATTTACGTTCATTTGACAACCGTAAGTGATAATCATCGCTTTTTTCAATTTTTTCCTCCATCTTTCAAGGTCCATTCTCTCTACAATAAAAATTTTTTATCTCTCTATTTAAAATTTTAAACTTTATTTTATGTAAATTTAACCCCTATTTTAACATATCATTTTACCATATTTTTTTTTATAAATACAGAAAAAAATAAGAGCCGCTATTACTTAGACGACTCTTATCTTTATATTGTTTTTATTTTATTTAAAATTTTTTTAATTTTTTATTTAAAAATTTCTCCCGCTTCTAAATACCAAAGCAGCAAGTCTATCTGATCCATGCCGATCCCTACTTCTTTACAATATACTCTCAGTTTCTCCTCTATCTCTAGATATAACTTAGGGGTTATTGTTTTAGGAATTTCAGAGATAACTTCTAACTTCACTAAATTTTTTAAAACATGTCTGTCTAAAATAGCAACATCCTCACCAAAACCTACATTTCTTAGAAAATGCCCTGCTTCTTTATATGACATCCCTTTTATATTTTTTACAATCCACTCTCTTTTTTCAAAAGTTGAGGGTAGTGAATTAAAAAATTGTTTAGTTATAATCTCCCCTTTTTCATTTTTCATTTGCTCTCTCAGTTCAACTAAATATTTAGCTTTATTATTTTTGAACCTAACAATATTAAGATAATCAGATATAGTTTGTGCATCACCTATGAAAAGAACTCCATCCGCTCTTAAAGTTGTTATAGCTTTCCAAGCATTTCTTGCTTTAGATTGAGGGGTTAATATACAAAAAGACAGCTCTGCGTGAATATCTTCATCGCTCCCATTTTTCCATATCTCCTTAAATTCTTTAAGTCTCTTATCAATATCTTTAGCAATTTTTCCATAAACTTTTAAAATCTCTTGTAAATAAGTACTCTCCAAAATTTCACCTCTTTTTATAACTCAAAACCGTAAGGAAGTAGCTCTTCCATAGTCATAATCTTATAATCTTTCTTTAAATTAGCAAGGATTATAACTGTTTTCTCATTTGAAAACTCCTTTATAACTTGTCTGCATGCTCCACAAGGGGATACAGGTTTTGTTGTGTCTGCAACTATACAGATAACAGAAATACTAGCCATCCCTTGAGAAACTGCACTAAAGATAGCACTTCTCTCTGCACAGTTAGTCAATCCAAATGAACCATTTTCAACATTTGCTCCAACATAATGATTCCCTTTTTCATCAACTACAACAGCTCCCACTTTAAAATTAGAGTATTTTGCATAAGCATTCTCCCTAACTTTTATAGCTTCATCTATTAACCCTTTTATCTGATTTTCATTCATAAAATCACTTCCTCTATAATTCTAAAGCTGCCTCTAAAGCAATCTCTATCATCTCTTTTAAAGTTGTTTGTCTCTCTTCTGAAGTTGCCGCTTCTCCTGTTACTAAAGAATCTGATATTGTTAAAATAGTTAAAGCTCTAGCACCTAATTTTGCTGCTATTGTGTATAGAGCTGAAGTTTCCATCTCTACACATAAAACTCCAAATTTAGCCCATTTTTTATAATCATCAAAATCATCGCTATAAAATTCATCTGCTGTTAATACATTTCCAGCTTTAACTGCTATATTTTTTCTTTCTGCTGCTTTTACAGCACTGTTAAATAGTTCAAAATTTGCTGTAGGTGCGTAGTCTGCTCCATTAAATCTTAATCTATTCATACCTGAAGTAGATGAACTTGACATTGCAATAACAACGTCTCTAACTTTTATATCCTCTCTATAAGAACCAGCTGTTCCTACTCTTATTAAATTTTTGCATCCAAACTCAGAGATCAGTTCATTTGTATAAATTCCAATTGAAGGTGCTCCCATTCCAGTTCCCTGAACTGAAACTTTCTTCCCTTTATACAACCCTGTAAATCCAAACATCCCTCTTACATCATTATAACATACAATGTCTGTTAAAAATGTTTCTGCTATCCATTTTGCTCTTAGAGGATCTCCTGGTAATAAAACCGTTTCTGCTATATCCCCTTTGTTTGCTCTAATATGTGGTGTTGCCATAATTAATCACTCCTTTTAATATTATTTTAAATTTATTCAACTCAATCTATTTATCTCTATTTATTTTTACTATTTTACAATCTCTTCTGCAAAAGAGTTCTCTAATTTAGTTTCACCTAAAACAAACTCTTCTATTGTTGCAGCGATTGACGCAAAAGTAGTTCTAACTCCTAAATCTACTCCTGCTTTTAACTCTTTTCCATAAACTAGCAATGGAATATACTCTCTTGTATGGTCTGTTCCTTTATAAGTAGGATCGCACCCATGATCTGCAGTGATTATCAGTATCTCATCAGATTTTAAATTTTCCATAATCTCTGGAAGATAATTATCAAACTCTTCTAAAGCAAGTTTATACCCTTTTGGATCTCTTCTATGCCCATATTTCATATCAAAATCTACTAAATTTGTAAATATTAACCCTTTAGTATCCTCTTTAAGAGCTGAAATAGTTTTTAGTATCCCATCTAAATTATCTTTATTTGTTCCTCTGCTCTGTGTAATTCCAACCCCTGCAAAAATATCGGCTGTTTTACCTATCCCTATTACATCTAAACCTTTAGCCTTTATTCTGTCTAACATACTCTCTTTAGGTGGCAGAACTGAGTAATCATGCCTGTTTGCAGTTCTTACAAATCTTCCTTTACCTTCACCTAAATAAGGTCTTGCTATTACTCTGGCAACTGGAGATAACTCTTCACAAACTTCTAAAGCTATTTTGCAGTACTCATATAATTTCTCTAAAGGTATATGCTCCTCATGGGCTGCTATTTGGAGAACTGGGTCTGCTGAAGTATAAATTATTAAAGAGCCTGTTGCAATCTGCTCCTCACCGTAAACATCTAAAACTTCTGTTCCAGAGTAAGGTAAATTACAGATAACTTTTCTTCCTGTTCTCTCTTCTATTTTTTTTATAGTCTCTTTAGGAAATCCATCAGAATAAGTGGGAAATCCTTTTTCAGGGATAATTCCAGCAATCTCCCAGTGCCCTGTTGTTGTATCTTTTCCTATTGATTTTTCATCTGATTTTCCATAGCACCCTATTGGGTTTTCCTCTTTTTTTACACCTAATACTTCAATTATGTTTCCTAAACCTAATTTTCCCATATTAGGAAGATTAACTCCACCTGTTACTAAAGCAAGCTGCCCTAAAGTATTTGCACCCTCATCACCGTATTTTTTAGAATCTGGAGTATACCCTACACCTAAACTATCTAATACAATAACTGTTGCTCTTTCTATTTTTTTCATTTACTATCCTCCATACTTTAAATATGTATATGGGTATTAATACTCTCCCTCTTTCATCTTTCCAGTTGTCATTAACTGAACTCCAGATGATGTACCAAGTCTGTTTGCTCCAGCTTCAATAAATTTTGCAGCTGTTTCTAAATCCTTAACTCCACCTGCTGCTTTAATCTTAATTTTATCTCCAACTACTGATTTCATAAGTTTTAAATCTTCTAATGTTGCTCCACCTGTTCCAAACCCTGTAGATGTTTTTACAAAATCTGCCCCAGCTCTTACACACATTTCACAAGCTAATTTTTTCTCCTCATCAGTTAAGTAGCAATTTTCAATTATCACTTTTAACACATTGCTTCCTATGGCTTTTTTTATTTCAGCAATCTCCTGCTCAACTTCAGCATACATGCAAGATTTCATAAATCCAACATTTATTACCATATCAATTTCAGAAGCTCCATCTTCAATGCACTTTTTAGCTTCAAAAACTTTAGCATCTTTACTCATTGCCCCTAATGGAAACCCTATTACAGCACAAACTTTTACATCTGTTCCTGTCAGTTCTGCTTTAGCTAAAGATACATATGAACCGTTTACACATACAGCATAAAAATTATACTCTTTTGCTTCTGCACAAAGCTTTTTTATATCCTCTGTTAATGTTGTTGCTTTCAATACTGTATGGTCAATATAGCTGTTTAATTTCATTTCTTATCCTCCTATAATATCTAAAATAATTGGTTTCATCTCTACTTTTTCTTTACTGTAAAGTACAGCTTTATCTACTTCTTTTATTATATTCTCAGTTAAATTTCCTTTATGATAAAACTCTAATAGTAAATCCCCTTTTTTAACATAATTTCCAACTTTAACTCTCATAATTATTCCAACTGAATGATCTACATCATCCTCTTTTGTTGCTCTTCCTGCTCCTAACATCATAGCTGCGCGACCTATATCATCTGCTGCTACTGCTGAAATATACCCATCCTCTTTAGCTAAATATGGTGTAACTTCTGGGGCAACTTCTAACAGTGAATAATCATCACAAACTCTAGGGTCTCCTCCTGAAGCTTTTATAAAACTTTTTAAATTATCCAATGCTTTTCCTGTATGAATAACCTCTTCTACTATTTTTTTACCATCTTCAAGAGTTTTTACATCCCCTTTCATTTTTAAAGCTTGTGCTGCAAGAACAATAATCAGATCTTGAAACTCTTTTGGTCCTCTACCTTTTATTGTTTCTATAGCCTCAATCACTTCTAAAGAGTTTCCTACTGCACACCCTAAAGGCTCATCCATATTACTTAGCATACAGATTATATTTCTATCAAAAAGTTTTCCTAAATTATACATTGTTTCTGCTAATTTTTTCGCGTCTTCAAAATTTTTCATGAAAGCGCCAGAACCAACTTTTACATCTAATATAATGGCATCAGCATGTACTGCTAATTTTTTACTCATTATTGAACTTGCAATTAAAGGGATTGATGGAACTGTTGCAGTTACATCTCTTAAAGAGTATAGAAGTTTATCTAAAGGTACAATTCTATCTGAATAACCCATAATTCCAGTTCCTGTTGTATTTACTAAATTAATAAGTTCCTCTCTTGTTTCAGAAAATTTAAACCCTTTTATAGATTCAAATTTATCAATTGTTCCCCCTGTATGTCCTAACCCCTTTCCAGAAAGTTTTGCAGTTCCCATTCCAAGTGCACCTAAAATCGGAGCTAGAGCTATAGTAGTTTTATCACCTACCCCTCCAGTTGAATGTTTATCTACTAAAAATTTTGTTGCTCCTGGAAAATCTATTGTATCACCAGAGTTGATCATAGCTGTTGTGAAGTTTTTTAACTCTTCATCACTCATACCATTAAAATATACAGCCATTAAGTATGCTGCTATCTGATAATCAGGAATCTCTTTTTTTAAGTATTTACCTAGTAAAAAGTCTATCTCCTCTTTATTTAATACCTCGCCGTCTCTCTTTTTTTCAATAATATCTACTGCTCTCATGCTAACCTCCTGACTAATATTTTTTTATAAAAAAAACCACATTTGTTTATCAAAGTGGTTTTCTATCACTGCCTTAAAATATATTTTAAGGACTTACTTAAATTTATTTAATTTTTTATATTTTTCATTGTACACTATATATTATATATTTTTTTTTATAAAAGTCAAATTGTATAATAAATTTAATTCATATTTATACAAAAAGAGGTTCAAAAACGTTGAACCTCTTTCTATATTAACTTTACTATTTTACTATTATTTTACCAAAACTGATATCTGCTTTAATTGCATCTAACTTTTTGATGTTTTCCTCTCCAATTGCATCTTTAGTATTTTTGAAATCTGTAAGTCCTACTCCGTTCTCTTTAACACCAAACTCTTGAATTCCAGGTTTAAAAGTCCCCTCTTTAACAGCTTTTACTGTTTCGAATACTGCTACATCAACATTTTTTAACATTGAAGTTAAAACTGTTCCTGGTGCAACATCATCTTGGTTAGAGTCTACACCAATTGCAAATACTTTAGATTCTTTAGCTGCATCGATTATTCCAATTCCTGTTCCACCTGCTGCTTGATATATCACGTCTGCACCTTGCTTAATTTCAGATAAAGCAATCTCTTTCCCTTTTACAGGGTCATTGAATGGATTTTGACCTCCAACATAGATATTGATTACTTTAATATTTGGATTTACATATTTTGCACCTTCATTATACCCTTTTTCAAACTTTTGAATTAAAGGTACTTCAATTCCTCCAACAAAACCTACAACACCAGTTTTAGAAACCATTGCTGCTGCTGCTCCAGCTAAAAATGAACCTTCATTCTCTTTAAATATTAAACTCTTAACATTAGTTGCGTTGATTACATCATCAATCATTGCAAATTTTATATTCGGATAATCTTTAGCTACTTTTTCTGCAGCCTTTGTCATTTGGAATCCTGTAGCTATTATCAGATCATAACCTGCATCAGCATACTCTCTTAAGAACTGCTCATCTTCTGAAGGAGAAGCTGGCTCAACATATTTAAAGTCCACTCCTAATTCAGCTTTAGCTTTCTCTAACCCTCTGTAAGCAGAGTCATTAAAAGATTTATCTCCTAATCCACCTGTAGATAGTACTATTCCTACTTTTAATCCTGAAGTTTCAGCTTTAGCTGCTGGTGCTTTTTCCTCTGTTTTCCCGCCACATGCTACTAATAATAACATTGTTAGCATTAATAACGCTGAAAAAATTTTTTTCATACACTTTCCTCCTAATTTTATATTATAGTTATTTAATTGAATTGAAATCAATTTTATACTAACACATCTTTTTTAAAAAAACAAATTTTTAATAAAAATTAAACTTCGATTCCCATCTCATTAATATTTTTAATTCTCTTAAACTCCTGCTTCATCGCTTTTATTTTAAACTTACTTATCCCTTTAACACTTAAAAGCTCCTCTTCTGAAGCGTCTTGAATCTCCGTTAAATTTTCATATTTATCAATCAATTTTTCTATATCTTTTTTAGAAAGTTTTCTTATTTTACTTAAAACTCTATACCCTTTTGGAATAACTTTATTATAAAGGCTATTATGTGTTTTTCCATGCCCTAAAATACTGGCAAACTTTTCCAACTCTAAAAGTTCAGTATCTGTTAATTTTTCCAACACTGCGTTTATAGCATTAATATCGAAATCCTCTTTTTCCCCTTTGTAATAATCTTTTATAAAGTTTATTTTTTCCTCTTTAAGCTCTAATAGTAGCTCTTTTATTTGTAATTTAATAAGTCTTCCCTCAGTTCCCAATTCAGCTACGTATATTTTTAACTCTTTTTTTATTCTATAAATCATCTCAAATCTTTGGGCTATTGAAGCAACTTCATCCATCGTTACTAAATCTTCTAACTCTAGCAGTGTCAGTT
>JAGNZR010000019.1:0-20007 GCA_017984315.1 Fusobacteriaceae bacterium
CTTTACCAACAAATAAAGAGTTTGAAAATAAAATAAAAAAAATGAGTTCATACAAAGCTGAAGATTTAGTTAGTAACGATTATTGTGTTGCAACTTTAGATGAGAAATTAGGAGATGTAATAACAGATATGTTAGAGAAAAAGTATGAATATTCACTTGTTATTGAAAATAATAAATTAGTAGGAATAATAACAAAAAGCGATTTAATAGAAAAATGTTTTTAGTTAAGAAATTGAAGGTTATAAATATAAGGAAGGTGTAATTTTAAATTGGAAATAAGTAATGAATCGTTAGTAGATATAGCTATTTTAGTTTTTCTAGTTTTTTTATCAGGTATATTTTCAGCGTCAGAGACAGCATTAACTTCTTTTAGAAGCAGCTCATTAGAGGAAGTCGATTTAAAACATCCCAAAGAAGCTAGTCTACTCAGAAAATGGTTAAAATATCCTAATGAGATCTTAACTGGGATGCTTTTAGGAAACAATATAGTTAATATATTGGCCTCATCAATAGCTACAGCTTTAACACTTGAAATTATGGGAAATAATAGTATGTCTATAGTTATAGCTACAGTTGTGATGACAATAGTTATACTGATTTTTGGGGAGATAACTCCTAAAATAATAGCTAAAAATAATTCTGTTACAATATCTAGAAAAGTTATTTTTCCTATGTATTATCTAGCATTTATAACAAAACCTATAGTCTTTATTCTAATGGGAATCTCTAAAATACTTGGAAGGATGTTAGGTATAGAGATAAAAGATGAAGCACTAATGATAACTGAAAAAGATATAATATCATTTGTAAATGTTGGTGAAGCTGAAGGGATAATTGAAGAGGGTGAAAAAGATATGATTCACTCAATTTTTGAATTTGGAGAGACAACAGCAAGAGAAGTTATGACTCCTAGAACTTCAATGTATTCAATAGAAGCTGCAAAAACTATAAACAGTGTTTGGGAAGAGCTTATAGATACAGGTTATTCAAGAATCCCAGTATATGAAGATACAATAGATAATATTGTTGGAATTTTATATGTTAGAGATATACTAAAAGCAGTTAAATCGGGAGACACTGAGGTAGAGATAAGAAAATTTGTAAGAGTACCTTATTTTGTTCCAGAAACTAAATCTATTATAGAGATTTTAAAAGAGTTTCAAAATCAGAAAGTTCATATTGCAATAGTTTTAGATGAATATGGAGGAACTGTAGGGATATTGACAATCGAGGATCTATTAGAAGAGATAGTTGGGGAAATAAGAGATGAATTTGATAAAGATGAAGAGGAACCAATTATAAAGCATGGAGATAAAAGTTATATAATTGACGCTATGCTGGATATAGAGACTATAAATAAAGAGCTAGATTTAGAGCTTCCAACTTCTGATGATTATGAAAGTTTAGGTGGACTAATAACAACAAATATATCTAAAGTTGCAGTAGTAGGGGATGAAGTAGATATATCAGGAGTAAAACTAAAGGTCGTTGAACTGGATAAACTTAGAATATCAAAAGTAATATTAAGTATAGATGAAGGCGAGGAATAGAATGGAAAAACATAAAAATTTAAAAAGTTACTTTTATACTGGATTACTTTCAACTCTACCAATTATATTGACTATCTATATATTTAATATGGTGTTTCAGTTTATTTTCTCTTTAGTTTCAGACAGTTTTCTATCAGCTGTTCTGCATGATATATTAGGAAAAAGATCAAATGGACTGCTAGGAACTAAGACTTTATCAAATATTTTCATAAATTTATTATCTATAATTATATCTTTTACATTGATAACTATAGTAGGTTATACTTTAAACCATGTTTTCTTCTGTAAAATAGTGGAAAAATTGAAAAAATTATTGGAAAAAGCTCCAGTAGTAAAATATATATACACAACAGTGAGCCAATTAGTGTCTCTTGTAACTTCAGACAAAGCATTAACATATCAAAAAGTAGTTACTGCAGAATACCCTAGAAAAGGGATATACTCTATAGGTTTTATAACTGCTGAAAGAAATTTTATTATGGAGACAGCTATGGGGGAAGAGGTTATGTGCAATGTATTCTTTCCAACATCTCCTAACCCAACTTCGGGAATGTTTGTGGTTATTCCTCAAAGAGATGTGACAGTGTTAGATATAAAAGTGGATGATGCTGTGAAACTTATAATTTCAGGTGGTGCAATAGTTCCAAAAGCTGATTTCACAGCGGAAGAGGAGAAGATGTTCTAATGAAAAAAATAATCTTTTTACTTGTAGTAAGTTTTCTTATAGGGTGTACAAACAATAATAAGAAAACAAATGAATTCTCAGATAAAAATGAATATTATATTTTAAGAGGGATTAATTATCTACAGGTTAAAGATTATGTAAATGCTATAAAAGAGTTAGAGACAGCTTATAAAAAAGATAATAAAAATATAGTGGTAATGAGAGAGTTAGCTTATTGCTATGGAGAGATAGGGGAAAGAGAGAAAGCGGTTCAGTTGTATGAAAGAGTTTTATTGTATGAACCAAAAGATGAAGTAGCATTGAAAAATTTAGCTTACATCCATTATTTAAAAGGGGATTATAAGAGCTCAAAAAGCTATATTTCAAGAGTAACTGGAACTAAAAATGATATTTACCTGTACAAGATGAAGGGGTATTTAAGCTTAAGTGATTCAAAGTATGAAGATTCCCATATGTGGCTCTCTAAAGCTTTAGAGATAGATGAGGTTTATGATGGAGTGTTTTATAGAAAATATATAAATCTTTTAAAAATATTAAGTAAAAAAGATGAAATATACAAATTAATTGAAGCAAAATATCCAAAATATAGTAAAAATAGAGATTATATCATTATATACTCTACGGTTATGCTAGAGGAGTTCAACGAGTCTTCTAAAAGTGAGTTGGCAATAAAAAGATATTTAGTGGATAATCCAAAAGACAGTGAAATGCTTCTTACATTAATTGAGATAAAATTAAAAAGCGGCGATTATAATAAAAGTAGAGAGCTACTTACTTTTGTAAACGATGAATATAAATATGATAAAAGATATTTAAATATAGTAGATATTTTAGATAATAATAAGTAAATTGAGGGTGAAAATAATGGATTTAAAACAATATGTGGCATTAGTTAAAGATTTTCCCAAAAAAGGGATTATGTTTAGAGATATAACTCCTTTAATGGATAATGGAGTTGCGTATAAATATGCGACAGATCAAATAGTGGAGTTTTGCAAAGAAAATAAAGCTGACATAATAGTTGGACCAGAAGCTAGAGGGTTTATATTTGGATGCCCTGTAGCCTATGCATTAGGGATTGGATTTTCTCCAGTTAGAAAACCAGGTAAACTTCCAAGAGAGGTAATTGAGCATGATTATACGTTAGAGTATGGAACAAATACTTTATGTATGCATAAAGATTCTATAAAACCAGGGCAAAGAGTAGTGATAGTAGATGACCTTCTTGCTACTGGAGGTACAGTTGAAGCAACTGTAAAAATGATAGAAAAGCTTGGTGGTGTAGTGGCTGGATTAGCTTTTTTAATTGAGCTGGACGAGCTAAATGGAAGAGAAAAATTAGGGGATTACCCTATTTTATCACTTATGAAATATTAGTAAAATTGTTTAGGGCGACTCTAAAATGTTAGAATTGCCCTTTAAATTATCTAAAGAAAATTTAAAAATTAAGAATAAATTATGAAAGAGGAATAAAATATGAAAAGTGAGTATTGGGAGAGTATAGAAAGCAAAATAAAAAAAAATAAATTGACTTTAGATAAAGATAAGATAAAGAATGCCCTTATTTTTGCTGAAGAATCACATAAAGGGCAGTACAGAAAATCAGGTGAAGACTACATAATGCACCCTGTAGAAGTTACAAAGATATTGATAGATCTAAAAATGGATACAGATACTATTGTGGCGGGGATTTTACATGATATAGTTGAAGACACTCTTATAAGTCTTGCAGATATTAAATATAATTTTGGTGATAAAGTTGCAGAGCTTGTTGATGGAGTTACAAAATTAAAAAACCTTCCTAGTGGAACAAAGGATCAATATGAAAATTTAAGAAAAATGATACTGGCAATGTCTCAAAATTTAAGTGTTATAATAATTAAATTAGCTGATAGACTTCATAATATGAGAACTCTTGAGCATATGAAACCAGAAAAGCAGCTATCAATATCCCAAGAGACTTTAGATATCTATGCAGCATTGGCACATAGACTTGGAATATCTAAAATAAAATGGGAGTTAGAAGATTTAGCTCTTAAATACCTTCAGCCTCAAGCATATGAGGAGCTAAAAAAATTAATAGACAACCAAAAAGAGGAAAGAGAGTTTTATATAAAAACTGTAATGGATGAGATTGATAGATCCATAAAAAGTGCCGGGGTAAAAGCCAGTGTTGGTGGAAGATTTAAACATTTTTACAGTATTTATAAAAAAATGTATGAAAAGGGAAAATCTTTTGATGATATCTATGATTTAATAGGGATAAGGATAGTTACAGAAACAAAAGCAGAGTGCTATCATATATTAGGTATTATCCAAAGCAAATATACCCCTGTACCAGGGAGATTTAAAGATTATATCTCTGTTCCTAAACCTAATAATTATCAATCAATTCATACAACTATAATAGGGCCTTTAGGAAAACTCATAGAGATACAGATTAGAACCCATGAGATGGATATTATAGCTGAAGAGGGGATTGCAGCCCACTGGAGCTATAAAGAGAAAACTGACGTAACAAAGAGTGATAAAGTTTACGGTTTAATAAGAGGGATGATTGAAAATTATCAAACTGAAAGTACAAATTCACAAGGGTTTGTAGAGACATTTAAAGAAGAGTTGATGAAAGAGAGTGTATATGTTGTTTCTCCTAAAGGCGATGTAGTAGAGCTTACAGCAGGAGCGACACCTCTTGATTTTGCATTTCACATTCATACAGATGTAGGGTGTAAATGTGTAGGAGCTAAAGTAAATGGTAAAATAGTTACTTTAGACTATAAACTTAAAAATGGTGATAGAGTAGAGGCAATAACTTCTAAAAATGCAAAAGGGCCTGGAAATGACTGGTTAAATATAGCTGTTACAAGTGGTGCAAAAAATAAGATTAGAAAATGGCTTAAAGATAAATATTTCGATGAAAACGTGAAAGAGGGAAGAGATGTAATTGAGCGTGAAGTCGAGAAACTAGGGATGACTTTAAAAAGTTTTGAAGAGGATCCTATAGTAAAAAAACATATGGAAAAACATGTCATAGCAACTATGGATGATCTTTATTTTCAATTAGCAGAGAAAAGAAGTAAAGTTGAAGTAATAATAGGAAAATTAAAAACTTTCTATGAAAAAGAGAGAGTAGAAAAAGAGAAAGAGGAGCTGTTACTTTCTAAAAATTTAGACATAAGTAATGAAAAAAGAAATAAATCGGCTAAAAAGAATGATTATGGTATAATAATTGATGGTGCTAATAATACTCTTATGAAGTTTGCTAAATGCTGTACACCTTTACCTGGGGATGAAATAGCCGGTTATGTAACTAAATTAACAGGGATTACAGTGCACAGAAAAGACTGCAACAATTTTCAAAATATGGTTAAACTTGATAGTGCAAGGGAGATAGATGTTAAATGGGATCCTGCACTAGTAGGAAAGAAAACTAATAAATATAAGTTTACATTCACAATTTATGCCACAGATAGACCACAACTTTTAATGGACGTAATATCATTAGTATCTCATCATAAGATAAATTTAGTATCAATAAACTCTTCTGAATTTGATAAAAATGGGAGCAAAGTTATGAAAATAAAATTGACTATAGATATAAGTGATCAACTAGAGTATAAGCATCTTGAAAATAATATATTAAAAATAAAAAATGTAATATCTATAGAGAGATAGATTAATTAAAAGAGCTAGGAGATATAAATGAATAAAAAATTACCAGTAACATATGAGGGATTAGCTAAAGATGGAAAAGCCAGGGCAGGGGTTATAACAACTCCCCATGGAGAGATAGAGACTCCGGTTTTCATGCCAGTTGGAACTCAGGCAACAGTAAAAACAATGACTCCTGAAGAGTTAGAAGAGATTGGATCTGAGATAATACTTGGAAATACATATCATCTTTACTTAAGACCTGGAGATGAGATTGTAGCTAAATTTGGCGGATTACATAAATTTATGAATTGGAAGAAACCGATACTTACAGATTCAGGAGGGTTCCAAGTTTTTAGTTTAGGAGCAAGAAAAACTGAAAATGGAGACTCAGTTTCTCTAGTAAAAATAACAGAGGAAGGGGTACACTTTAGATCCCACATAGATGGTTCAAGACATTTTATTTCACCTGAGAAATCAATAAACATACAGAATAATTTAGGTGCAGATATAGTTATGCTTTTTGATGAGTGCCCGCCAGGGTTATCTGATAAAAAATATTTAATCCCTTCTATAGAAAGAACAACTAGATGGGCAAAAAGATGTGTTGAGGCTCATAAAAACCCAGATAAACAAGGGCTTTTTGCTATTGTTCAAGGTGGGATATATGAAGAGTTAAGACAAAAAAGCTTTGATGAACTATCTGAAATGGATGAAAGTTTTTCTGGATATGCCATTGGCGGTTTAGCCGTTGGTGAGCCTAGAGAGGATATGTATAGAATTTTAAATTATATAGTGGAAAAGTGTCCAGAGAATAAACCAAGATACCTTATGGGAGTTGGCGAACCTATAGATATGTTAGAAGCTGTTGAATCAGGAATAGATATGATGGACTGTGTTCAACCTTCAAGAATAGCAAGACACGGAACTATTTTTACTAAGTATGGAAGATTAGTTGTAAAAAATGCCAGCTACTCTGAGGACGACAGACCTTTAGATGAAGGGTGCCAATGTTATGTGTGTAAAAATTATACAAGAGGGTATATAAGACACCTGTTTAAAGCTGATGAGATATTAGGAGCAAGACTTGCCACTCATCATAATTTATACTTCCTTTTAAAAATGATGAAAAATGCTAGAAAAGCTATTATAGAGTCTAGATTTAAAGAATTTAAAGAGGAGTTTATGGCAAACTACAATATGGGAAAAAATTCACAGTGGATAATTCCAAGAAAAATTTAGCATTAAAGATAAAAATAAAATGACAATAAAAATAAAAAAGTGAGGAGGGATAAAATTAATGAGAGTTTTTAAATATCTACTCACTTTTTTGTTTTTTTTAAACTGTGCATTTGGAGCTGAAAATAAACCTCAGATAAAAGTAATCTCATTAGCTCCTGCTGTGACAGAGACGCTATTTTATTTCGGGTATGGGGATAATTTGCTGGGAAGAACAGATTATTGTAGTTTTCCACAAGAGAGTGCCAAAATAGAGAGTATGGGGAGCATGTTTTCCCCTAATATTGAAAAAATAGTTTATCTGAAGCCTGATTATCTCATATTTCAATCACATTTTGATAAGAGGTTAAAAAAACAAGTTGAAGATATGGGTTTAAAGACACTTGCTTTTCCAACACCTAAATCAATTGATGAAATTTTAACCCAGTATGCAGCTATTTTATCTATTTTTAATGAAGTTCCAGATAAAAACTTAAAATTAAATGAGATAAAAGATAATATTGAAATGATAAAAAATAACAGTAAAAAAATTGAAAGAAAGCCTACTGTATATTACTCTTTAGGATCTGGTCATATAGAGTATACTTCAGGAAAAGGAAGTTTTATTGATGATGCAATAACCTTAGCAGGGGGAAGAAATATAGTAGATGATGAGGGGTGGAGTTACCCTTTAGAAGCTTTAATAGCTAAGCAGCCAGATATAATAATAATAAGTAAAGAAAAATATAATGCTATGGTCAATAATAAAAAATATGAACAGTTAGAAGCATTAAAAAATGAAAAAAGAGTAATCTTTATAGAGGATGATGAGATAACAACAGCAACTCCAAGATTACTCCTTAAAACATTAAATAAAATTCAAAAAGGTATTTTGGATTTTAACTCTATCAATTAAATCCTCTAAACTACTATAGCTAAGCTCATAAACTAAAAATTCAGGGTTTAAATCGCGAATAACCTCTGAGATAATTTCAGATTTAAAAATATCATGTTTATCGATATTTTTAATATGTGCAGTTTCAATTTGATACCTATCTATTTGACTAGACCCCTGCCATTTTTTTAAAGAGGGGTTAAAGTCATTAGATAGGTATTCTTTCGATATAGATCCGTTTAAATGAATACCTTTAATTAAAGATTTTAGTTTATTAAGTTTATTAAGTTCATTTTTTATATAAATAGCCCCTTCATCATAATTGTTTAAATTTTTATTTAAACAGATATAATGAGAGAAATCCATCATAATCCCTTTGTTTTTATAATTGATTTTATTTAAAAAATTTAAAGTTAACTCTTCATTTCTTAAGTCAAATCCTGGCCAAGGGAGATTCTCTATTAATAAAGGGGGACCATCCTCTGTAAAAACTGTGTTAATAAGCTCAATAGTAGCTTCAATTACCTCTTCATCGCTGTAGTCATAAGAGAGTGTAAAAATATCACCAGGTCTAACATGAGATACATGAAAAACCATATATTTAGCATTATACTCTTTAGCTAGTCTAAACTGCTCTTTAAATATATTTACAAACTCCTCTTTAGATTTAATTCCATAAGGCTCATCTGTTTTAAAATCTTCAAAAATATTTTCTTTGTTACCTTTCCAAATATCCAGCCATGAAGGGAAGTATAATATATGGACTCCACCTATGGGGATATTTTTAAAAACCTCTTCAGGACAATAATCTGAAATAATGGTTTCAATCTCTGTAATTCCAAGCTCTGACAATACCTCTTTATTTCTTTTAAACTCTTCAATAGAGTTATCGTTAGGCATATAACTTATATGTTTTATCATTTAAACTCCTAAATGTAATAGATTTTATAATCATTTTAAATCATACTAATTTTTAGTATTTTCTGTCAATGAAAATCAGATAAAAATCTTTTGTTTATCCATTAAACTTTTTATTTTATATATTTTTTGTTATAATTAGTTATTAAATACATAATATTAATAACAGTTGGAGGGGATTTTATGTTTAAAACAGATTACAAAGTTTCAATTAATGATATAAATTATGGAGGGCATATGGGAAATCAAGTACCACTGGTGCTTTTTCAGCAGGTAAGGCTGGAGTTTTTAAATAAAGAGGGGTTATCAGAGCTTAATATTGGAGATGGAGTAGGAACTATTCAAAGGGAGAGCTGGATAAAATATAATAAAGAGGTATTTTTTAACGAAAAACTTACTTTAGAGTTAGCAGATATTGAGATTGATAAACTTACTCTGGTAATTAAATACAATATTTATAAAGAGAGCGGAGAAAATGCTGTGGAAGGGACAACAACAATGTTAGGGTACGATTATGGGAAAAAGAGAGTTGCTAAAATCCCTGACAGTTTTAAAGCAGTTGTAGAGAGATATAAAGGAAAAAATTAATCAGGAGGAAAATTTATGATAAAAAATATAATTTATGATTTAGGAAATGTGCTTATAAAATTTTCACCTACTAAATTTACAGAGAAATATATTTTGGAAGAGGATAGAGAGAGAGTATTTAAGACGATATTTTTAAGCCAGGAATGGCAGGATTTAGACAGAGGTGTTTTAGAGTATGAGGAAGCTATAGATATTTTTTCTGAGAAAGAGCCTAAATATAGAAAAGATATAGAAAATCTCTTCAACAGCAATGTAGAAGAGTGTTTAGAACCTATAAAAGAGAATATAGAGATACTGAATAGACATAGTCAAGAGGGGTATAAATTATATATTTTGTCAAATTTTCATAAAAAAGCTTTTGAAAATGTATATAAAAAATGGAACTTTTTTGAAAAGTTCCATGGAAAAGTTGTATCTTATGAGTGTAAACTTTTAAAACCTGAAGAGGAGATATATCTTCATATATTAAAAAAATATGATTTAAACCCTCAAGAGACTCTTTTTATTGATGACCATGAACCTAATATTATTGCAGCCAATAAATTAGGGATACACGTGGTTCATTTAGACTGCTATACTAAATTAGATGAAAAATTAAAAACTGTTTTATAAATTTATTTTGTTATTTTTTTCTTAGGTTTAGTTTTTTGCTTTGTTTCACTTTTTTTTGGTGCAAAGGTTTTATCACTTTTACTGTCTGAGTATTTTTTAGTATAAGTTTTTTTAAGTTCCTCATTTTTTACAACAGAGAACCCAAACTTACCTATAGGTTTTTTAGAGATAGGGTAATACTCCCCATGACAGTAAGATAAAAGGTTAGCTTTATCAAAACAGATTGTTCCTTTCTCATCAATAAGGGATGAGTCAATATGAGTTTGAACAACTTCAGCTAAAAATAGATCGTGACACCCTAATTTTATTATTTGAGTTACTTTGCACTCAATATTTATTGGACATTCATCAATATAATCAACATTTACCTGAGAACCTGGTTTCATAGTGAAATTCATCTCTTTTATTTTATCAATCTGAGTAGCAGAACGAACACCGCAAAAATCAGTTTCATTAACTTGATTGCTGCTTGGGATATTAACTATGAACTCTTTCGATTCCTCAATCATCTTATAAGATGCTCTTTCAGGCCTTATAGAGATTGAAAGCATAGGGGGTTTTGAACATACTGTACCTATCCATGCAACAGTAAAAACATTGGATTTACCCTCTTTATCTTTAGAGGTTACCATTACAACAGGGACAGGGTTTAACATAACGCTCCCTTTAAATTGAGTTTTTTCCATATTTACTCTCCTTAAAAATTAGAATTTAAATATATTTTATCATAAAGATTATAAAAATGAAATGCAGGAGTTGAATTATGAAGTATTTATTGTATTTAGACCACCCACATGGGGAAAAAGTATATAAAGTTAATAAGATAAAAGAGAGAAGAGCTAGAAAATATTTCAATTCAATCTCTACTATTGAAACAGTTATAGAGATTAGAGGAAAAAAGATAAAAGCCATAGTTGACTATGATATGTTTAATAAATACGCTAATTTTGACTGTTTTAGCTGCCAAGATGATTGTTGCGGTGATAACCCCGTAATATATGAAGAGAAAACTCGTAAATTTATTTTAAACAACTTAAAAGAGTATAATGAACTTACTAAAAACGTAGATGTACTAGAGGAGTTTGGAATGGAGAAAAATGAGATAAAAGAGAGTATAAAAGAGGATGAGTGCATGGTACCAGCTGAATTTGTTGAGTGTGAAATAAAAAACTGTACATGTTCATATAAAAAAGATAACTCTACAACTCTTTGCTCTATTCACAGTATTGCACTGAATAAAAATTTAGATTTAAAAAAAATAGTAGAATTAAAGCCTCTTGTTTGCTCTCTTTGGCCTTTAGAGATTTTAGTAGAGGATGATCTGTCTACAGCTTATGTAACTTTGCCAGATGATTTTACAAATGGGTTTACAGCAGAGGATTATTATAAAATAGGGTGCATTAATCTGGATTTATCCAACTCAGCAATATTTAGGAGGTATAATCCTGAAGGGTTTAAAGAGGAGGATTACAAACCATTTTATGAAGTTTATGGTGATACTTTAAAATACGGTCTTGGGAAAAAATTTTATGATGATCTTATAAAAAAAATAAATGAGTAGGAGAAAAAAGTGGAGTTGAATGGGTATTTATATGCACTAAGTGCAGGGGCAACATGGGGTTTTTTAGGGATTTATGGAGCATATCTTAGCAGATATGGGTTAACAGGGAATGATATTGCCTTTGTAAGATTGTTTTTTGGTTTTATAGCAGGGGTTGTGTATATAATAAAAAATAAAAATATAAATAGAGTAGTCTCATTAGACAATATTAAAAATATTGCAGTGATTGGAATTGTAACTCAGGGAGTTATGAACTTACTTCTATATAAATCTATAATAATAATAGGTACAGTAACAGCAACAATGCTGCTGTGTACTGGACCTATCTTTACAGTTATTTTATCCTCTATTATTTTAAAAGAGAAGATAACTACTCAAAAAATAATAGCTTTAGCTATAGCATGTATTGGAGCAGTGAGCTTAATTACAGAGGGAGATTTCAAAAATATTAAATTTAATATAATAGGGGTTACTTTAGCCGGTATGGCAGGGATATGTTATGGGATATACCCTATTTTAAGCAGAAGATTAAAAAAAGGGACAAACCCATTAGTATTAACTGTGTACAGTTTTTTAGTGGGAGCATTAGTTTTAATTCCAACAACGAATTTAGGAAAAATATTTGAGCTCACTAGAGATATAAAAACCTTGATGGTGCTACTGACTTTTGGATTAATCCCAACACTTATACCTTATATACTATTTTTAAAGTCCATGGAGTACATTGATACAGCAAAAGCAAGTATAATTACTATGGTAGAGATTCCTATTAGTGCATTAATTGGTGTTTTCATATTAAAAGAGAGTTTTAATATGTATAAATTTTTAGGTATTGTACTGATAGTTTCAGGAATAATGATAACTAAAATAAATTTTGAAAAAATCAGATCGAAAAAATATAAAAATATAAATTAATCAGAACAATAAAATTTTAATTCACAATTTATACATCTATTTAAATGAGGGGTTTTATTAGAAAACTCCTCATTTATAATTTTATTGATTATTATGTCAAAGTGATTTAAATTGTTTTCTACATCCTCTTCTGTAAAGGAGATTGAAATTTTATCTAAAGAGGAATCAGATAAAAAATAAAGCATAAGGTTTTCTATATTGTAACCATTTTTTTCAGCTAAGTATTTATATGTAAGGAGTTGTTTTCTATAATTTTCAGGTATAGATTCAGGATTACCACTGTTAGTCTTTAAATCTATAATATTAAACCCATTATCAGAGATTGCAAGGATATCTAAAACTCCATTTAAAATATAGTTTTCTTTCACAAGAGTTAAATTAAGTTCACTCTCTTTAATAAATTTAAAATTTTCAAAATCGTTGCTGCAATATTGCATAATAATGTTGATAGCTTTTTCCCCTTCAGAAGGATTTAAAATAAACCCATTATTTTTCTTTAAAGAGTTATAGTTCTCTCTTAAAACTTTTTTTATGAGATTCATATCAATAAATTTAGTTTTTCTGTAAACATTATGGAGCTTTTCAATTGTTAAATGGATAAGAGAACCAAAATTTAGAGATGCTACCTGTTTTTTAGGGAAATTTAAATTTCTAAAAAAACGATATTTTATAGGACAGTCATCATATAAAGCAATATCTCCAGTATAAGAAAAAACAGCTTTATGGTTCTTAGTACCACTGCTTATTAATTTGTAGCTCATGTAACTTTCCAAAAAATCAGTGTAAGGGGGTAAATTATCAAAAATCTTTTCAAAAATATGTGAGGGAGTTTTATATCCAGAAACAAGATCCTCTCTATTATCTTTTGAAAACAGAAAAAGAAACTCTTTAGCACGGGAAAAACCTGTATAGTAGATTCTATAGCAGTCTTCCAATTCATTTTGTTTAAAATCATACTCTCCAGGTTTAATAATAGTTGAAAAAAGCAAATCAACTACTTTGTTTTTTTCATACTGTTTTGGAGTATAGTCTAAAGATCCCATAAAAACAATAGGGAACTCTAACCCTTTAGACTGATGGAAAGTTAAAAATGAGATATGACCATCAAGGTGCAGGTTTTCATTGTCTTCATATTCATTTATTTTGCATTGGAGTAAAAAGGGTAAATAATTTAAGAAAAAATTAGCTCTGTAAATGCTTTTATGCCTCTTTTCATAGTTGGAAATGATAGTTAAAATTAATGAAATATTGTTATGTATCTGTTTGCTTTTATCTTTCTCAAAATAACTAGAAGAGTTATCATAAAAAAAGAGCTCTTTAATCTCTTTGAATTTCATTGATTCATAAAATAGATCTAAAAAATTTGTAGACTCATTTATTTCATAAGGAGTAATCCATTTTTTAAACTCATTATTTTCATTTTTAAAAAGACTCCCTTCATCTCTATTTAAATAGTTAGAAAATTTAGATATGCACTTTTTATAGTAATGTTCGTAATAAGTCAAAGCAGATTCACTATTTTTTTCATATAGAGTTTTGCTAAACTGCTTATAAAATGATAAAGCCAGTCCAAGTATCAACATAACCTCATCTTTATGGAAAAGTTTACCAGCTCTTGGAGAGAAAACAGGAATCCCTATATTTGCAAACTCATCACTTAAAATTTTAGCTTCTGAAGTTTTTGTAGATCTAAATAAGAAAGTTATTTCACTGAAATCTGAAATAATTTTTTTATTTATCAGCTCTTTAATAAAAATACCTGTTTTTTTAGCAACTTCTGGAAACATTTTATCAGATATTTTAAAAATAGAGTTATTTGGATTAACTTTATTGGAAGTCAAATTTTTTGAATACCTCCTATTTTTTAGAAAATCCTCATTTAGAAAATCAGAATAAAATTTTACAATATCTACAGGAGAACGGTAGTTGCAGCTTAAACTGAAAATTTTACAAGTGTTAGAAGGAAAATAGCTGCTAAAATTCAAAATATTTTTAACTTCAGCTCCTCTAAACCTATAAATAGATTGGTCATCATCACCAACAACGCAGATATTATTATTCTCATTGCAAAGGGTTAAAAGAATTTCATTCTGTATACTGTTTATATCCTGATATTCATCAATTATAATATATTGAATTTCTTTATGGAGCTCTTTTAATAAAGTATTATCTGTTGTAAGGATTTTTAAAGCTTTAGCTTGAATTTGAGAAAAATCAAGGATATTTTCTTTATCTAAAACATGGAGGTAAGTTGAATAAATTAACCCTAATGTCCTTAAAAGTTTATGCTCTGACTCTATTAAAATTTGAGGCAGTATATTGTTTTCTGAAAGTATATTAAAGAGTTTCTGTAGATTAGATAACAGATCCCCACTGGATGAGTTAATGTGACTTTCTAAATAGTTGAACCCCTCTATTTTTTTAAAAAGATTTAAATTTTTATAGATAAAATATTTTTGTTCAAAGTCTTCTAAAATAGTAAAGTTTTTTAAATCTACAATCTGCATAGCTATGGAGTGAATTGTACCAATTTTAAGTTTACTGGTATCTATAATAAATCCACATTTAGAAAGTTCTGCTGCTATCCTTAGTTTCAATTCATTGGCAGCCTTATTTGTAAATGTCGTAATTAAAATAGATTCAGGGGGAATTTTTTTATAAATCAGTAAATAAATTATTTTTTTTATTAAAGTAAATGTTTTTCCAGTACCAGGACCTGCAATAATGAGCAGAGGACCTTCATTATTTAAAATGATATTTTTTTGTTCTAAAGAGAGTCCATCAAAGTTCATAACTCCTCCTAAAATAATCTTTAATATAATTTTACGAATAAAAAAAATAAAAAGCAATTACAAAATAAATTTCAAACTAAATTTAAGCCAATTTCAAATATTCTATAGATAAACTACATACAAATAGGATAGATTATGTTATATTATAAAGAAAAATAAAAAATAAAAAATTAAAAATAAAATTAAAAAGGGGAATGAATATGTTAGATAGAATTCAAGTTTTAGGGCAGTACATAATTGAAAAAACAAAGCAAAATTTTAATTTTAAAAATATAAAAATGGATAGTTATTTTAAAAATGTTTTGTATTTTATAGGAAATGATTATTATTTAGTTTCCAATAGTGAGTATGAGATTGTAGAAACAGCTAATAAGATGTCTATGACAAAATTTTCTGATTATCCAGAGAAATTTGCGAAAAAATATACTCACATGAGATTCGTTAAAGCAAATCAAAAAAAAATAGAAACTTTTAGTTTTAAAGGGAAAAAATATTTTATAGTACAACTTTAATAAAAAAATAAAAAATAAATCAACATAGGTGGCTATATTTAAGTCACCTTTTTATTTTTTTTAAATGATAATAGGTGTTTAATAAGAATAGAAAGATTAAATATACAAAAAACAGATTATTAATTTTAAAATTAACAAAAAAATGTAAGAGGGGAGAGCTTATGAACATGAAATATCTAAAAATTTTTTTGGAAAACTTTGTAATTACTTTTATTATTTATTTAGTATTTTTTAAATATTCATCATTTAAAGTGGATTATTTAAATATGAATATTCACCCTCTTGCAATTGCAATAGGGTTACAGTCTTTAAGATATGGAATTTATTATAGTTTACCAATAGTAATATTCTCTTTATTTTTCTTTATACTACCTTATTATGAATTAGGCTATGATATAGTGTTGTTCTTTTTATCATACAAATATTATAAATTCATTATTATGTTTCTATTTGTATACTTAGTACTAGGAAGAGCTAAAGATCAGTTTGATTTTAAAATGGAAGTTATGCAAAATGCAAGGGAGAAGGAGAGACAGAACTCTAAGATGCTACAGCTTGCATATGCAGATTCTCAAAAAGTAGTTGAGATATTAAAAACTAGAATAGTTGAGAGTAAAGAGAGTTTATTAAACTTAGAGTATATAAATAAAATACTACAGAAATCCGATAAAGAGGAGATATTAACTTATGGAATGATTTTAGTAAAAAATTATATCCATACAAATGTAGCTAATCTATATCTTTACAATGAAGAAAAAAATTATATTACTTCTAAAATATCTTTAGGAAACTCCTCATATGAAAAAATAATTTTTCTAAATGAGCAAACAGAGGAGTTCAATGAAATAATTTCACAAAGAAAAATTGTAGAAATTTTTAATAAAGATAAAGAGATTAGACAATATGGAGCTCCGTTGTTTAAAGGGGATAAAATTTTTGCAATTATTTTTGTAGAGAAGTTGGAATATAATTATAAAGATCTATATCAACTAGAGATGTTTCAATTAGTTGTACATAAAATTCAAGAGAGTTTAAATATATATTTTAAAAACAATAAAAAGATAGAGAGTTGTGAGAATGAGATTTATCCAATGCCACTATTTGAAAAATTCGAAAAGAGTTTAGAAAAAAGAAAAGAGGAACTTGAGGTAGACTATATGGTTTTAGAATATGATAAAAATGAAGAGCTGATGAAAGCTATAGAAGAGAATATTTTGAGTACATTCAGAGAAAATTGCCATCTCTTTTCAAATAATAAATTTATAAAAATATTGATTGAAAATATTAAAAGTGACGAAAAGATTAAAATAAAATCTGATATAGATACTATATTGGGAAAGGAAAGTTTATATGAAATCTAAATTAATGTATATAATAATTTTTCTTATAATCTGTGTTATTCAAGTTTCAAGAGTTGTGGATATGAATGATATTTTTAAAGGCAGAGGTACTCATTATAATATGGATATAGATAAAATATTTAATGCGAATAACTCTAATATAGAAAAAGTAAATTTAAAAAATGATTATTTAGTTATAACAGACTCAAAAAATACAAAAGAAGATATGGATACTTTAGAAAATTTAAAAGATGTATTTGATTTTTCTAAAATAAATTATGAAATTAAAGATATTGAAGATCCTACATTAGATTTAAATTCATATACTAATATTATAATTGTAAAAAGCGAATATTTTGATGTTGATATAAACTTTTTTAATGAAGTTGTTGAAAAAGTTAATAACGGTGCAAAACTATTCTTTTTAAATGGTTATGATCTTAATAACCCATTTTTAAAATTTGCAGGAGCTGAGAAATCCATAGATAATAGAAATGGTTCTGGAATAAGGATAAAAGAGGAGTTTTATCCAGGTATGAAAGAGTTGAAAATTTCAAGAATTTACCATAACTATTGGTATTCTAGAGTTAAATTAGAAAATAATGCTAAGGTCTTTGTAACTGCCGATAATGGAGATCCATTGTTATGGGAGATTCAAAGAGGCAAAGGGAGAGTTCTTTTCTCTAATAGCAACTTGTTTACAAATATCAATATGCAAGGGTTCATGAAACAGTTTATCTCAAATGGAGTTGATATTTTCATTTCAGTTTCTTTAAATAGTAAACTCTTCCATATAGATGACTATCCATTTCCAACTCCAGAAGGGAATGAACCAGTTATTTATAGTGAATATGGAGTAGATACACCAAGATTTTTTAAAGATATCTGGTGGAATGATATGAAAAAAATAGCTGAAGACAATAAAATAGTGTACACAGCATTTATGACAACTAATTATGGTCTGGATTCAACTGAATTTGAGTTAAAAAATAAAATTTATATAAAATACGAGGATTTAAATATTCAAGGAAGAAATCTTTTGAAATCAGGAGTTGAAATAGGGATTCATGGTTTTAATCATAACTCATTATCACTAAGTGGTGGGTTAAATTATGAAAATCCAGAAGAGGGTAAACCTTGGGATAGCATCCTTACAATGAATATAGCTAATAAAAATTTTATAGAAGTAGGGGAAAAAATTTATGGAAAAGGATTTAAATTTTACTCTTATGTGGCACCAAATAATCGTCTGACTAATGATGGAAAGCTCTCTTTACTGAACTCTTTTCCAGATTTGAAATCATTATCTGGAGTTTTTATAAAAGATGAAAATGATAAAGGATTACTTACTCAAAAAATAGGAAGAGATAAAGATTTTCCTATGTTCTATACTCTCCCAAGATTTTCATTTGGGTATTTAAAAGATATGAATACAATGTGGAATATATTTAATGGAGTTGCAGCATACGGTTATGTGTCACATTTTAACCATCCTGATGATGTAATTTCACCTGATAGAAATTTCAACTCAAGTTGGAGCAGGTTAAAAAATGAATTTGAAGAAATTGTAAAAAGTGTAAATAATAACTATCCAGAGTTAACTCCTAGAACACAGCTTGATTTAGCTTTAGAGTATTCTAAAATAGAAAATCTATATTTAGAAACAAAACTGGATGAAAACGAAATTAATTTAAAAACTTATAATTTTAAAGGTGAATATACAGCGGAATTAAGATTAAGAGGTAAGAAAATTTTAAGTGTAGAAGGTGGAGAGTATATTTTAAAAGCTAAATATAACGGGAATAATCTTTATAATCTAAAAATTAAAGATCCTAATGTAAAAATAAGGATTGGTGATGAGTAATATGATAGATAATTTAATTATTTTTATTTTTGCATTAATCGACAGTGCCATTTTATACTACATAAGCGCCACTTTTGAAAGAAGAGCGTTGCACATTGCTCTTTTTGGAATTTTTTATCTTTCTCATAGAAAGAAGAAGGAAGAGGATTTAAAATATTTTGATGTACTGATTTTAATAACTCCAATAATAGGATATATAGGGCTTATTATTCAGAATATATTCTACAAAAGTGGTAATTTTAAAGTAGTAATTCAAGATTTATCAGATTATGATAAAGATATTTTAATGTTTAGAAATGTAAAAAAAATAGATATTGAAGATGAAATAAGTGTACTTCCTGCTAATGACCTACTAACTATGGAGAGCAGTGAGGTTAAAAAGAAATTTTATGTTGATGTTAAAATAAAAAAATTGCGAGAAAAAGTTAAAGTTTTGAAAAAAGGGTTAAAAGATAAAGATATGGAGGTTGTACACTATGCAGCAGTTAATATTAATAAGCTGGAGAAAGAGTTCCATAATAGAATCTATGAGTATAGACAAGATAAAGATGTTACAAATTTAGTAAATGCTTATATGGAATATTGTGTAAGCGGACTTTTAGAAGAAGAAGTTTTTGAATTTTATGATTTAAAGGTTAAAAATTATTTAGAAAGTCAGGAAATACAAAGAAATATAGATCCGTTGACTCTTTTGCACTATTACGATTTAAATAATGAAAAAATTAAAATACATGAATTTTTACAAAAATATTTGAAAAAAGAAGATGCAAAAGAAGAGATAATAGAGTATTCAAAAATTTTTTATTATGAAAATGACTTAGATAAAGTTATAGAAATATAATAAATTTAGGGGGAATGATGGCTAAAATTTGTATTATATGTGAAGGTAATTACCCTTATGTAACA
>JAGNZR010000019.1:20107-22464 GCA_017984315.1 Fusobacteriaceae bacterium
TAATAGAGTATTCAAAAATTTTTTATTATGAAAATGACTTAGATAAAGTTATAGAAATATAATAAATTTAGGGGGAATGATGGCTAAAATTTGTATTATATGTGAAGGTAATTACCCTTATGTAACAGGGGGAGTTTCCAGTTGGGTAGACCATCTTATAAAGATGTCCAAAGGGAAGCACGAATTCTATATTGTTGCATTAATACCTAATCAAGAGTTTGCAAAAATGAAATATGAACTGCCGGAAAATGTAATAGAAGTAGTAAATATTGTATTAAATCAATTTGAAGTTCCAAGAAATAAATTAGAGTATAGAGCTAAAATTACAATAGATTTAGAGATAAAAGAGAGAGTTGAACAGCTTTTAAATTTTAATGAGTTAACTAGTGAACAGTTAATAGAAAATATAGAATTTTTCTCAAAATATAATAAGAGGCAACAGTTGAATCTAGTTTTAAATGAAACATTTTGGGAGGGTATTGTAGAATATTATAATAAGAATAAATTTGAAAAAGGGCTTAATCTGTTTTATTGGACTTATAGAAATCTATTCTTAAACCTTATCTCTTTAGGGATAGTGAAACTCCCTGAAGCTGATATATATCATAGTGTTTCTACAGGGTATGCAGGGATACTTACTGCATTAGTAAATTATAGAAAAAAAGGAAAAACACTTATAACTGAACATGGTATATATTCAAGGGAGAGAGAGGAGGATATTTTAGGTTCTAGTTGGATAGATAAGAAGTTTAAAGAGGAGTGGATAGGATATTTTAACACTATGTGTGAAGCTGGTTATAAATATTCCGATAAAGTAGTCACACTTTTTGAATATAACAGGCAGTATGAAATATCACATGGTGCAGATGAAAAGATTACAGCTGTTATACCAAATGGGATTGATGTTGAAGAGTTTTCAAGTCTGGAAAAATACAAAAAAGAGAGTTTTTCAATAGGTAGTGTTTTAAGAGTTGTGCCCATAAAAGATATTAAGATGATGTTGAAAGGTTTTAAAATAGTGGCATCTAGAATAAAAAATATACATTTATACATAATAGGACCAACAGATGAAAATAAAGAGTATTATGAAGAGTGTGTAAATTTAATGGATGAGCTTGAACTAAATAACAGAGTGACTTTTACAGGTAAAACAGATGTAAAAGAGTATTATAAATTTTTAGATCTTTTCATACTTACTTCTATATCTGAAGGTCAGCCACTTAGTGTTTTAGAGGCTTTAGCAAGTAAAATCCCTTGTATTACAACAGATGTAGGAGATTGTAGAGAGATTTTAACAGAAAAAACAGAGGTAGGTCAAGCTGGAATGGTTGTTTCCCCAACCTCTTATAGAGAGTTAGCGAAAGGAATAATAAACCTTTATAATGATAAAGAAAAAAGGGAACAGATGGGAGAGAACGGTTTAAAAATAGTAGAGAAATACTATAAAAATGAGTATTTTGAAAAAAGTTATGAAGATTTGTATGAAACTTTTGTTCAAAAGGAGTAAATATGGCAGGAATAGGTTTCGAATTAAAAAAATTATATTCAGAAAATAACACAAGTTACCAAGATGTAAAAGCAACATTTTATTCAAGTTTAGTAAGTGCAGGGCCTTGGTTGATAACAATAGCTTCTTTAATTGTATTTGATAAAGTTGGAGAACATTACCTATCAACCGTAAGAGAAAAAAATTATTTTATGGTTACTTTGATATACTCTTTTATTTTTTCACAATTTTTTTCAGGACCATGGGCATATCTTATTAATCGTTATATATCAGACTGTATTTTTGAAAAGAGGTATGCAGAGCTAAAACCCTCTTTTATAGGTATAGTAAAAATAGTATTAGTAACCTCTTTTATATGTGGAATACTATTTATGCAGGATTCATCCCTGCCAGCGTATTATAACTATACAGCAGTGCTTTTATTTACGCTCCTTACAGGGATTTGGATTACAATGGCATATGTAAGCACAGTAAAAAGTTATATTTATATAGTATTCTCCTATCTTGTAGGAAATATATTAGGTGTTGTGCTTATGATAGTTTCTTTAGAATATTTTACAGATGTGTTTCCACCTTTTTTAATGTTAATATCGTATGTTTTTGGGATTGGAGTAACATTTTTCATGTTATCTTCATATATGCTCTCTGTTTTTGAGCATACAAGCTATGCAGAGTTTGACTTTATAAGCTATATTAGTAAATACTCTTCTCTTTGTGGAATTGGAGTTTTTTATGTTTTAGGGATATGGGGACACCTTTTTTTACAATGGTATTTTGGAGATGCATATATTTTAGCCAATGTTTTTAAAGTAACACCTTTTTATGCCAATGCGATGTTTTATGCATATTT
>JAGNZR010000020.1:0-10082 GCA_017984315.1 Fusobacteriaceae bacterium
TACCGTATGGAGCTACAACTGAAGGGTTTGGAGGAACTTTTGCTACGCAGGAAAACTTCAGAATTATGAGAAAAGCTCTTGATGAAGTTGGAGTGGAACTTGGAAGATATATAAGATTATGTAACTACTGTTCTGGACTTTGTATGCCAGAGATAGCTGCAATGGGAGCTTTAGAGAGATTAGATATGATGTTAAATGATGCATTATATGGAATTTTATTTAGAGATATTAATATGAAAAGAACAATGGTTGACCAATATTTCTCGAGAATTATTAATGGATTTGCAGGGGTAATTATCAATACAGGTGAGGATAACTACTTAACAACTGCTGATGCAGTAGAAGAAGCGCATACAGTTCTTGCTTCACAATTTATTAATGAACAGTTTGCTTTAGTTGCAGGGTTAAAAGAGGAGCAAATGGGTCTTGGACATGCTTTTGAAATTGAACCTTCAATAGAAAATGGATTCTTAATGGAGTTAGCTCAAGCTGAAATGGCAAGAGAGATCTTCCCTAAAGCACCGTTAAAATATATGCCACCTACAAAATTTATGACAGGAAATATCTTTAAAGGGCATGTTCAAAATGCACTGTTTAACATGGTTACAATAATGACAGGTCAAAAAGTACACCTTTTAGGGATGTTAACAGAGGCTATCCACACACCATTTATGTCGGATAGAGCTTTATCTATAGAAAATGCTCAATATATCTTTAATACTATGAAAGATTTAGGGTCTGAAATGGAATTCAAAAAAGATGGAATTATAGTGACAAGAGCTCAATCTGTACTTAAAGAAGCTACAGAGTTATTAAAGAAAATTGAAGAGATTGGAATATTTAAAACTTTAGAGAAAGGGATATTTGCTGGAATAAAAAGACCATTAGATGGTGGAAAAGGGTTAGCTGGAGTTTTTGAAAAAGATAAAACTTATATGAATCCATTTATTGATTTAATGTTAGGAGGGAAGAGATAATATGTCTGGATGCTCAACAGAAAAAAAAGATTATGATAAAAGTGTAGATTACCATAATATAAAACCGTACGGGGATACAATGAATGATGGAAAGGTACAAATGAGTTTTACACTACCGGTTCCGGCTAATGAAAAAGGTGTAGAAGCTGCTTTAGTTCTAGCAAGAAAATTAGGATTAAAAGATCCAGCAGTTCCTCATTATCATTCATTAGATAAAGAGTTTTCTTTTTATGTTGTATATGGGGAAGTTACGACAGGGATTGACTACGATAGTATTAAAGTACAAACTTTAGAAATTGATGTAATGGATATGTATGAAACAGAAGAATATATAACTAAAAATATTGGAAGAGATATAGTTATAGTTGGAGCAAGTACTGGTACAGATGCACATACTGTTGGTATAGATGCAGTTATGAATATGAAAGGGTATGCAGGACACTATGGTCTTGAAAGATACAAAGGGATAGAGGCTTACAATTTAGGAAGTCAAGTTCCTAATGAAGAGTTTATTAAAAAGGCAGTAGAGCTTAATGCTGATGTATTAGTAGTATCTCAAACAGTAACACAAAAAGATGTGCATATTCAAAACTTAACAAACTTAATAGAGCTTTTAGAAGCTGAAGGTTTAAGAGACAAGATGATAGTTATAGCTGGTGGAGCTAGAATAACTAATGAACTTGCTAAAGAGTTAGGGTATGATGCTGGATTTGGACCAGGAAAATATGGTGATGACATAGCGACTTTTGTAGTGAAAGAGATAGTAAATAGACAAAATAAATAATTATATTTAAGGGCAACTGATTTTGTACGATTTAAAAATATCCTGGGATGTAAATAACGGTTCCAGGATATTTTTTATAATAAAATTAGATAATTTAAGTTTTGTCATTAAAAGTACATTTTATAATTTGGAATAGATCCTGTACATAAAAAAACAAATAATAGCTTGATTTCTTTTTATTTAGGTGCTAAACTGCATCTAATATAAAAAAAACGATGGTTTAGAGTAGATTAGTAATAGAAAACTCAATGTTTGGAAAGATTTTAAGAAAATTTTATAAAAAATATAAAAACTAACTGATTATCAAGATAAAAAAAGGTGCAAAATTTACAAAAAAAATTAAAATTATCACACAAATAGTTGTATTTATGAAATTAATGTGATAAAATCGGATATATTAAACTCTTATATGGGTTAATAAAAACAAATTTATAAAAAAAGTGGGAGGAAAGATGAGTAATAAAAAACAAATTAGCTTAGCAGCATCAGCATTTCCAGTATTGTTTTTAATGGGTTCATTATTTTATGGGGTACAAATAGCGAAAATTGATGTACACTTACCAATCTTTATATCTGGTATGGTTGCAGCAGTAGTTGCTAAATTAGCAGGAAACGTATCTTGGGATGAAGTAGAAGAAGGGGTAATTCATACAATCGGTATGTCAATGCAAGCAATATTAATTCTTTTAATAATTGGAATGGTTATAGGAACTTGGATTTTATCAGGGGTAGTTCCTACAATGATTTACTATGGATTAAAAATAATAAATCCAGCAGCATTCTTACCAATAACATTAATCTCTTGTTCGATTGTATCATTAGCTTTAGGAAGCTCTTGGACAACAGCTTCAACAATTGGAGTTGCTTTAATAGGTATTGGAGAAGGGTTTGGTATTGATAGAAACATAATAGCAGGAGCTGTAATATCAGGATCTTACTTTGGGGATAAAATGTCACCACTTTCTGATACAACAAATCTAGCACCAGCAATGGCAGGAGCAACACTGTTTGATCATATTAAACATATGTTATATACAACAATGCCTGCATATATTATCTCTTTAGCTCTGTTTACATTTATAGGGGTAAGTGGAAAAACAGCAATGTCTAATCAAGAGACAATTGAAACTGTTTTAAACGTAATGTCTACTAATTTCGTAATCTCACCTTGGTTACTTTTAATCCCTGTGTTATTAATCATTGTAATCTTAATGAAAGTACCAGCAATTCCAGGACTATTCTTAGGAGCAGCTTTTGGTGGAGTAGGAGCAATTTTAGTACAAGGTAAAAACTTTGGAGAAGTTATGACATCTCTTCACTATGGATATGAGGGAGATAGTGGACTTGAAATGGTTGATAAACTATTTAATAGAGGTGGAATGGACTCTATGATGTGGACTATATCATTGATTATGTGTGCTATGGTATTTGGTGGAATTATGGAAAAATCAGGTATGTTAGAAGTTTTAGCGAACTCAGTACTTAGATTTGCTACATCTACAGGTAAACTAATAGCAGCTACAGTATTAACTCCAATCTTCTTAAACACAGTTGCAGGGGACCAATATTTAGCTATAGTTATTCCAGGTAGAATGTTTAGAGGTGAATTTGAGAAGAGAGGTTTAGCGCCTAAGAATTTATCGAGATGTTTAGAGGATTCTGGAACAATGACATCATCATTAATTCCATGGAATACTTGTGGTGCAACAATGATAGGAGCTTTAGGATTACAGCCATGGGCGTATGTTCCATACTGTTTCTTAAATATATTATGTCCATTAATATCGATGCTTTATGGATTTACAGGTTGGACAATTGAAAAAATTAAACCTTGTGATGAGACAGTAGCTAACTAAGAAGTTTAATCGTGGTAGTTTAATGTAATGTTTCATAATTTAGTAATAGATATATATATAATAGTCAGTTAATATTTTTAAAGGTGATTAAGTCAGAGTATATTCTGGTTTAATCACCTTTTTTTATTAATAAAAAAATAAATATCCCTTTCAGTTTAGAAAAAAAATTGTTATAATATATTAAATAATTGAGAATAATGGAGTTGAGATATAATGGTTGATTTTGTTTTGATGGCTATTTTAGCATATTTTTGCGGTTCTTTGCCTAGTGGGGTTTGGATAGGAAAATTATTTAAGAATATAGATATAAGAGAGTATGGAAGCAACAATTCTGGGGCAACTAATGCTTACAGAGTGCTAGGACCTAAATATGGATTTATAGTGCTTGCAGCTGATGCACTAAAAGGGTATCTTCCTTTATATATAGCTCAAGAAAATTTTGGGCTATATGGGAATTCACTTATTGCTTTAGGATTGGTAGCTATTATGGGGCATACATTGTCATGTTTTTTAGATTTTAAAGGTGGAAAAGGGGTTGCTACAAGTTTAGGAGTGTTTTTATACCTTTTTCCTTTAGGGATTATAACTGTATTTCTGGCTTTCGTAGTAATAGTAAAATTCACAAAATATATTTCTTTAGGCTCTATAATAGGAGCGCTGTTACTGCCAATATTAGCCTGTTTTTTACCTATGAAAGATGGAGTAGAAAGACTGCCTCTTTTTGTTCTTTCTTTATTAGTAGGTGGGTTTGTAATATATAAACATAAATCAAATATAGAAAGACTTTTAAAAGGCACAGAGAATAAATTTAAATTAAAAAAATAATAGAGGTGCATTATGAAAAAAATTGTTGTAATAGGTGCTGGAAGTTGGGGAACGGCTTTGAGCTTAACTTTAGCAAAAAATGGTCATGAAATAGTGTTATGGGAATATGATAAAGCTCAAGCAGAATTACTGAGAACAACAAGAGAAAATAAAAAGTACCTAGGAGGGATTACTCTTCCTGATAATATAACTGTTGTCAGTGATGAAAAAGAGTTATTACATGATGCAGCGATGGTGGTTTTCTCTATACCTTCGCAAATTTTAAGAAGTGTAGTTAAAAAATTTTCTAACCAGATAACAGATGAAATGGTAATTGTAAATACTGGTAAAGGGATAGAAATAGCTAGTGGACTGAGACTTTCGGAAGTTATAAAAGAGGAGATATTAGGAAAATTCCATAAAAACATAGTTGTTCTCTCTGGTCCTACCCATGCAGAAGAGGTAGCTTTAGGGCTTCCTACAACAATAGTTGCAGCTGGAAACCATGAAGTAGCAAGAAAAGTTCAAGAGGTTTTTAATAATAAAACATTTAGAGTGTACTCTAATTCCGATATTATTGGTGTAGAGATTGGTGCAGCAGTTAAAAATTGCTTAGCTATCGGTGCAGGAATAGCTGATGGAATGGGGTATGGAGACAATACTAAAGCTGCTTTAATAACAAGAGGACTTGCAGAGATGATCAGATATGGTGTAGCTTTAGGTGCAGATGAAAAAACTTTTACTGGACTGACAGGAATCGGGGATCTTATTGTAACTTGCGCAAGTAAGCATTCTAGAAATAGATATGTAGGGGAAAACCTTGGAAAAGGGAAAACAATGGATGAAATCATGAAAAATATGGTAATGGTGGCAGAAGGGGTACCTACAGTTAAAGCTGTTTATGAAAGTGCACAAAAATATAATGTTGAAATGCCTATTGTAAAAGGGATATATGAAATTATATATAACAATGGGGATGCGAAAGAAGTAGTAAAAGAGTTAATGACAAGAGAGTTAAAAGGGGAGTTTTAAAATATATTTTTATTATGGAGGAAGTTAAGTGGAAGTAAGAGTTAATAGATTAGAATTTCTAAAAAAATTAAAGACAATTGAAAAAGCTATAACGGAGAATAAAATTAAACCTATAATCTCATGTGCATATATAGAAATTGTTGAGAATAGTTTAAAATTTTATGGTACTAATTTAGAGATTACTATTGTAACTAGTATGGAAGCTGAAGTTAGAGAGACTGGTAAAATAGTATTTCAGCACCAAATAGTAGAAGAGTACTTAAAAGAGTTAGATGATGAATATTTTTTATTAAAATCTGATGGTTTAGTTTTAACTATAGAAACTGAGGATTCAGCTACAGAGTTTTCTGTTTTTGATTCTGATGAATTTCCGAAAAATCACTTAACAATTAATATTGAAAACGAAGAAAACTCCTTTTATGTAGAGAGTTTTGAGTTGGCTGATATTTTCGAAAAAACAAAATTTGCAGCATCACAAAGCAGTGATGATATGAGAATTAATTGTATAAGAATAGAGTCTAATAATGGAAAAATGATGTTTGTAGGAACAGACACATATAGATTAGTGTATTTAGAAAAAGAGATTCAATCTAGTAAAAATTTTTCTTTAAGTCTCCCTCTTAATACAGTGGATGTTATAACAAAACTTTTCAGAAGTTCTTCAAACACTAATGTTAAAATAATAATAGGGGCAAAACATATAAAATTTGAGATAGATGGTACAGTTATAATAAGTAGAATAATTGATCTCCCTTATCCTGATTACAAGGGAATTTTAGGAAATCTAAATTATAATAAAAATTTAAAAATAAGTGCTTTAGAATTTTTAAATATGCTTAAAAGGGTTATAATTTTTGTAAAAAATAATAACGATTCAAAATTTGGAGCTATATTTAGCTTAGATGGAAAAAAAATTTCTATAACAGGTTCTAATGACATAGCGAAAATAAAAGAGGAATTTTTAGTTGAATATGTTGGAGAAAGTATAAAAATATCTTTAAATACAAAATTTTTAATTGAATTTATTAACAATTTAAATTTAAATAATAAAATAAATTTAGAGCTTATTAATTCAAATGGTTCAGTAAAAATTACAGAGGAAGAGAAAGAAAATTATTTATACATTGTTATGCCACTTGCATTAAGATCTTAAAAGTAATGAGGGGTACTCTAAGTGAATTATTCATTTAGAGATTATCCCTTTTTTTCAGTATTATAAACTTGTTAAAGAATAAAATAGTGTGTTATAATAAAATAAACTTGTATTTTAATAAGGAAGTGAAATGTTAAAAAAATCTCTTATAAAAATATTGTATTCAATTTTAATGTTTTGTTATTATTTTAATAAAAAAGTTTTAAAAAATAATAAAAATTTCAATAGAAAAATAATTAAACTTAATAATAGTTTTGCTTTGTATAGAATAAAAAATTTAAAAAATTTAAAAATATTATTACTATTACCTCACTGTGTTCAAAATGCAAGCTGTAATATTAGAGTTTCTAATGATTTAAATAATTGTATCAGGTGTGGGAAATGTAACGTTGGTGAGCTGAATGACTTAAAAAAAATTATTAAAAATTTAGATATAAAAATTGCTACAGGTGGTACAGTGGCAAGAAGTTATATAAAGGAAGTAAAACCTAAACTAGTAGTGGCAGTAGCATGTGAGAGAGACCTTTTAAGTGGTATTTTTGATGCATCACCTTTGCCTGTATATGGGGTTTTGAACAAAATTTTATTAAAAGAGTGCATAGGGACAGACTTTGATATACAAGAGATAAAAAATCTCCTTTTAATGATAAGCTCTGTTAAGGAGGAAAAATGAGAAAAAGTAGTTTAATAGCCTTTTCGTTATTACTTTCAGGAGTGTTGTTTGCTGGTGAAAAGGAAGAGTTAACTTTTTTAAACGATTTGTACGGACAAAAGAAGTACAATGAAGCGATTCAGCAGTCGAAAAAATTTATAAAAAATTATCCAGAGTCTTTACAAAGATTTTCAGTGGATGAAAGATTAGCTAAAACTTATTATGTTAGAAAAGACTATACAAATTCACTTGAGAGTTTTAAAAATATTCTTTCAACTTATCAGTTAACAAGTGAACAAGCTAATGAGTATTATTACTATATTGCAAAATGTTATCTGCAATTAGAAGAGAGTGAGAAAGTTGCAGAGACTATAAAAAAAATAGATAAGAAAAGTGTATATTATGAGAGAGCTTTTTATGATATGGGAATAATCTATTTAGATAGAGATGATTATGATAATTCATTCAAAACATTTAAAAATTTAGCTGTTAATGGAAATGTATTTAAAAATCCAGCTACTTTTAATATGGCATTAACTGCATATAATGATGGAAAATACCCTTTAGTAATAGATATTTTAAATACATATATAACACTAAAGGATAAAAATAGAGATGATAGTGCGATATTATATTTATATGGTACTTCATATTATAAATTAGATAAAACAGATGAAGCTATTAAATATTTTATTGAACTTACAAAAAAATATCCAAATACTGCATATGGAAGAAAGGCTCATATTGTTTTAATAGAAATTTACGCTAATAAAAATAATCAAGAGATGGTAAAAAAATATTCCGAAATAGTAAAAGGGACTCCAGAGGAAGCTGAAGCATTGGTTACTCTAGGAGATTTTTATGTTTCAACAAATGAATTTGCTAAGGCTATGAGCTATTATGAAAGAGCTAATATAGAAACTACCCCAAGAGCATTGTATGGGTATGGTTATTCATTATATAGAATGGACAGAGTAAGAGAAGCATTACCTCTTTTTGTGAAATTAGAGAATACTTCATATTACAATCAAGCTGTTTATTATAAATTTGCATGTTATTATAAATTAAAACAGTATCAAACAATTGTAGACAATAGAAAAGAAGCTAAAAAAATAGTTGTAACTCAGCAGGATAATGACAACATCAATATAATTATAGCTAACTCAGCCTATGAACTTAATATGTATCCACTGGCAAGAGATTATTATACTAAATTAAATTTACATACGCCAAGTAAGGATAACCTATTTAGAGTTATAACAATGAGTGGAAAGCTTAATAAAGCTGATGATGTTGAAATGAGAATGAATGATTATAAAAGATTGTACCCAGGAGATAAAGAGTACAGAAAGAAGATCTATATAGCTGCAGGGGAGTCTTTATATAATAATAAAAAAGCAGATTTAGCAGAGAAATATTATAAAGAGTATTTAGCAACAGATAAAGACCCAGATATTTTAAATGCACTTACAGCTTTACTTGTAAATGAAAAAAAATACTCTGAGCTAGGTCAGGCACTAGATAAACAGTCTGACACAACAGAGAATAGATATTTAAGGGCAGTATCTGCAGCAGGTTTAGGAAATTATCAAGAAGCTGAAAATTATTATCAAAGTGTTTTAAAAGATATAGATAATGATGTGACAAATAAGTGGTACCCTAAAGTAAAATCTAACCAGATAAAAAATTATTTCTTATGGGGCGAGTATGAGAAAGTTATAAATCAAGGTGAGAAGTACATACAACTTCCAAATGCTATAGACAGAGATGATGCAATAGAAAAGATATCTATTAGTTACTATAGATTAGATAATTTCAGCAAGAGTAGAGAGTATTCTGAAAAATTGATAGATAATCCTGAGAAATCAGATGCAACAAAGTTTCAAATAGCAGATTCGTATTTTGCTGAAAAAAATTATGAAAAAGCGAAAGAGATATACAGACAGATTTATACTAACAGTCCAGATGCAAAAAGCCAGGAGATAGCTTTATACTCTTTAACAAAAGTTGCTACAGCAACTAAAAATGTGGCTGAATTTAAGAAACTTAGTGCTGAATTTTTAGCTAAATACCCAGACAGCCAATATAAAGAGAATATGCTTTCTAATTATTCACAAGTAGCTAGTACAATAACAAATAATGCAGATGTTGCGTCAACTTATAAGACTATTTATGCAAGTAGTAGTGAAGAGCATGTAAAACAAAACGCTTTAGAAAAAATAGTAGATGCTAATCTTGCTAGTAAACAGTATGGAGAAGCAGAAAAAAATGCTAAATTATTGTCAAACCAAGTAAAAAAAGCATATGCACTTTCTCAAATTTATGATAGAACAAAAAGATTTGATTTAGCCGCAAAACAAAATGAGATACTTATAAAATCACCTGAATATAAAGAGTATGCAGGAATAAATCTTGGTAAATACTACTATTCTAAAGGGAGCTTAGCTAAAGCTAAAGATTCTTATACACAAGCTTACAGTGTAAAGAATGGAACTTATAGAGATATAGCTTTATTCCAGATAGCCCAAATTGATGAAAAAACAGGGAAAAAAGATAGTGCAATAAGTAATTATAGAAAATTATATTCTGAATTTCCTAAGAGCCAATATCAAGATGAAGCTAAACTAAAAGCAGCACAATTAACAGAGATAAATAGCCCTAATGAAGCATTAAAGCTTTACATGGATATTGCAAAAACAAGTAAACAAAAAAGCTATAAAAGTTTTGCCCTTGAAAAATTAGTTTATACAGGATTAAAATCTAAAAAGGTAGATATAGCTAAAAAATATTATAATGAGCTGCAAAAAGTTGATCCAACAACGGC
>JAGNZR010000020.1:10182-17611 GCA_017984315.1 Fusobacteriaceae bacterium
AATTTTTCAAAAATAAAAAATAATGTAAAACAGCATATAGAGAGAAAAGAGTTAAAGGAAGCCATAATAGTTTTAAGTGGAAATAAAAATGCTTCTTCAAGAGTAATAAAAGATGTATTGACTTATTGGTATAGAACAAATACTACTAATTTAGTTTCTATAGAGGAAAAAGCGAAAGAAGCGATGTTATCACAGATACCAGGGTTAGAAAAAAATATGTGGATACTATCATTAGTTGCCCATGCAACACCACTGCTTGGACTTTTAGGAACAGTTACAGGTATGATGACGGCTTTTAGTGCTGTTGCAGTTCATGGTACTGGAGATCCTGCAGTTCTAGCAGGAGGTATATCAGAAGCACTTATAACAACAGCAGGAGGTCTTTTTGTAGCAATACCTGCTCTTGTAATGTATAATTATTTTAATAAAAAAATAGATGATTCTATAGCAGAAATGGAAAAATCAGCAACAGAAATTATAAACTTCTTTAGAAAATAGGAGAGAAAATATGAGATTAAATAGAATGAAAAGAAGGAGCGGTGGAGAGTTAATTTTAGAGATCACCCCTCTAATAGACGTTGTATTTCTATTACTTATATTTTTCTTAGTAGCAACAAGTTTTGAAGATACAAAAAGTGGTATAAAAATTGATCTTCCTACTTCAACTATTAAAGAATTAAAAGAAGTAAAAGAGATACAGGTAGTAATTGATAAAAATATGCAGTTATCCCTTAATTTTAAAGATAAAGGGCAACAAAAACAAGAAAAAGTGACTTTAGGAACATTAAGAGAGGTTTTATCAAATAAATTAAAAAATAGTGCAGAAAAGAATGTAATGATAAGTGCTGATAAAACTCTTGACTATGGACTAATAGTTAATGTCATGACTATTGCAAAAGAGGCTGGAGCTTCATCTTTAGACATAGATACTTCGTCATTGTCACCAAGTAACAAATAGTAGGAGGAGAAGTTATGAAAAAAGTAGATAGTTTTTCTTTTACGCTCTCTCTTATAATTAACATATTAATATTATTGATCTTATCTTTTAATGCACCTAAACAAGTAGTAGGAAAAGTAAAGGTAGGGTTAGTCGCTTATGATAATAAAAATGCTAATGTTAACTATGAAGGTTTTAAGGATAAAACTGGAAAAACTCCTGAAAAACCTCCAGAGCCTCCAAAACCAGATATGCCAAAAGATGAAAAAATTGAAAATAAGAGTTTGAGTTTAGAAGAAAAATTGAAAGAGATAGAGATAGCCGCTCCAAAAATAGATACTCCTTCAGCAAAAGGGGTAGCAGTTAAAAAAGAGAATAAAAGTAGCAGTTCTTCACAAAAAAGCTCAGATGATTATGCAGAAGCTCCAATAAAAACTATAGGTGCTGTATCTGGAATTCCTAGTGGATATAAATTAGGTTCAGCAGATGGTGATATTGTAGCTGACTGGAGTCCTAAAAATCAAAATCCAGTGTATCCAGCATCAGCTCAAGCTAAGGGGTTAAATGGTAGTGTAAGGTTAAGATTAACTATAGATGAATATGGAAATGTTTTGGGAGTAGTATTTGAAAAGGGATCAGGAGTTCCAGAGATAAATTTAGCAATAGAAGAAGTTGCTAGAACATGGAAAATAAATTTAAGTAAAAAAGGTAAAACGGTTTATGGAGATGTTATACTGGAATATAATTTTAAATTAACAGGAAATTAAAGATAGACTAGGAGAAAAGATGCTTTTTTTAGGTTTTAGGTTAGACGACGCTTTAAAAAATGAGATAGAGAACAGTCTAGAGTATGAATTGACAACAGCTGAAACAGTAATAGAATTTTTAGATAATGTGAAAAATAAACGTTTTGATGCTATTATAATAGAGGAAAAAAGTCATAAAGAGGAAAGTTTAATCAATCTTATAGCTAAAGCTGTAGAATATCAAAAAAAATCTGTAGTCATTATTTTAGGAGAAACATCTAATCTTAATATTGTTGTAGGAAGCCTAAAAGCTGGAGCATACGACTACATACTTAAACCTATCTCTGTTAAGGAGATTATAAAAATTATTAATAAATCTGTTAATGATAAAAAAATTGTAGCTGAAAAAATAGATAAAAATAAAAATACAGGTGATAAATTAATAGGACACTCAAAAGAGATGTTAGAAGTATATAAACAAATCGGTAAAGTTTCAAAATCTATGTTACCTGTACTTATTGTAGGGGAAAATGGTTGTGGAAAAACTAGTGTTGCAACAGCAATACATCAATTTAGTGATAATAAAGCAGAACCATTTCTTGCTATAAACTGCCTAGCTTTAAGTAGTGAACTTATAGAAAGAAAACTTTTTGGATATGAGAAAGGTGCTTTTAAAGGAGCTATAATCACCCAAGTTGGAGATTTGGAAAAAATTTCAAATGGAACTTTGCATTTGGGGAATATAGAATCTTTAAGTTTAGAGTTACAGTCTAAAATTTTATACTTTATTGAGCAGGGGGAATTTTTTAGAATAGGGAGTCCACTTCCAATAAAAAGTAATGTTAGAATCATTGCATCTACAACAAAAAATCTTAATGAAAAAATTATAAAAGAGCAATTTATTGAAGAACTATACCTTAAACTGAAAGTTTTAGAGATAAATATACCACCTTTAAGAGATAGAAAAGAGGATATCCCTTTAATATTGGATCATTATATAAAGCAGTGTAACAGTGAACTTGTTACTAATGTAAAAGGGATCAGCAAACCAGCACTTAAAAAATTGATGAGATATGATTGGCCTGGAAATATAAATGAACTTAAAAATTCAATAAAATCAGCTGTTGCAGTTTCAAGAGGGAATACTATAGTGTTGGATGATCTACCTAGTAATATATTAGGAACGGCTATAAGTATAGGAGATATACAAAATAAAAATTTATCCTTAAAAGAGTGGGTCAGTGCAGAACTTTTATCTCTTAAAAAGCATGACAGTTTTGAATATTATGAAAAAATAATATCTAAAGTAGAAAAAGAGATGATTAAACAAGTTTTAGAGATTACTAATGGGAAAAAAGTTGATACAGCTGAGCTTTTAGGGATAACAAGAAATACTCTAAGAATAAAGATGCAAAAATACGATTTAGAATAAAGAAATTAGGGGGAGAGATGCATATCACTCTTTATAGAAAATATAGATCCAATGATTTTGATGAAGTCTCTGGACAAAGTGAAATTATAAAAGCCATAAGAAACTCCTTAAAAAGTGATAAATTAGCACATGCCTTTCTTTTTAGCGGTCCCCGTGGAGTAGGAAAAACAACTGTTGCAAGGTTGATTGCTAAAGGGGTTAATTGCATTACTAATGGGATGACAGATACACCTTGCAATATATGTGAAAATTGCAAAGCTATAACAGAAGGGACATTTATGGATATGATAGAAATAGATGGAGCTTCTAATAGAGGAATAGATGAGATAAGAGAGTTAAAAGATAAAATAAATTATAAACCAGCAAAAGGTAGAAAAAAAATCTACATAATAGATGAAGTACATATGCTTACTAAAGAGGCTTTTAATGCTCTTCTTAAAACATTAGAAGAGCCTCCAGAGCATGCTATTTTTATATTGGCAACAACAGAACCTGAAAAAATATTGCCAACAATAATCTCTCGTTGCCAAAGATATGATTTTAAAATAATCTCTTATACTCAGATGAAAGAGAGATTAGAGTATATTTCAGAGCAGGAAGGGATAAAAATAGATGAACAAGCTTTGTCTGTTATTTATGATTCTTCATGTGGCAGTATGAGGGATGCTATATCTATTTTAGAAAGAGTAGCTATCAATTTTGTAGGTGAAGAGATAAATAGAGAAAAAATCGAAAAAATATTAGGGATAACTCCGTTAAATAAAATTAAAGAGTTTATTAAAAATATTGAGAAAAAAGATAAAAACTCTCTAATAGAAATTTTAGAAAATTTATGGATTGAATCTTTAGATATAGAGAGCTTTTTCAAGGATTTAGCTAAAACTGTCAGAGATTTAATTCAAAAGAAAGAGATAGAGCTTGATTTAGGGTTAAAAATAATTGCTGCAATTTATACAGCAATTTCTAAATTTAAATATGAAGAGGATAAAAGACTTTTTGGATATGTTGTTGTTGAAGAGTTATTCAAGACTAATAATATAGTCCAAACTTCAGAAGTGAGAGAGACTGTTTATAAAACTGAAGTTATAGTGAAAGAGAAAAGTAATCTTCCAGCAAGGGAGATATCTTTTAAAGAGATTACAGACAATTGGAATTTAGCTTTAAAAAATATAAAAAAATATAAAATTTCATTAATTGCATTTTTAATAAATGCTAAACCTGTAAATATAAAAGAGAATAGATTAGTAGTTGAATTCTCTTACGAAAATAGTTTTTCAGAACAGCAGATGAAGAAACAGGTTAATAATGAAATTTTTGAAAAAGTTTTTTCTGAAATATTGGGGGAGCCTTTAAAAATAGAGTATCAAATATGTAACAGTACTGGAACACAGAAGGAAAAAACAGAAGATTATACCAAAAAAATAGCAGATTTTTTTGGTGGAACAGTAATAGAAAATTAAAGGAGTAATGTATGGCAAGGATTTTAGGAGGAATAATTTTAGGAAGTTGTTTTATACTTATAATGTCACTATTTCCACCCCTTATTGTATTATTCCCAATGTATAAAATGAAAAAAACAGAATACAATACTTCAAAAGAAAAAGTACAAATAAATTTAATTAGTATGTTATTCATGTGCATATTTATATTTTTTGGAATACTAGACTGGGGAGTTTTAAATGTATATTTAGTTTTTTCAATTCCAGAAATTGTGTATTATTTAATTATTAAATATAAATCAGATATGCATATTTTTGATAGAATAAACTTATCAAGCATAGTTACATTTATAGTTTTACTTTTGTTGATTAAATACACATTTAATGATTTAGAAGGAGACTTTAATAAAGTAAAAGATATTTATATGAATACAACAGAGATATCAAAAGAGGAACTTAATAGGATGTTTAAGTATATAAAATCAAATATCTATTTAATAGTATTCTGCTATGCATATATAAGTAACTATTTAGTATACTGGTATAAAATTAAGGAAATTTATAATTTTTGGGAGATTAATTATTTATGGATTGTACCATATATCGTTTTTTTCTCATTGAGTTATCTATACCCAGAAAACATAATTTACTCTAATGGTGAAAAAATAGTGAAATTAATATATATAGCATATGGAGTAAAAGCTATTAAAGTTCTTATTGAAGCTGGGAAATATAGTAAATTTTCAAAATTAATAACGGCTTTAGTGTTTATTCTTTCCCCTACAATTGTTTTTATAACAGGGGTTATTAGAAGTTTACGTTAGAATAAAGATAAATTAGGAGGAATAAAATGTCAAAATTATCGGTTATTTTACTACAAGATGTTGCAGGACAAGGAAGAAAAGGGGAGATTGTTAGCGTATCTGATGGATATGCAAGAAACTATCTTTTGAAATTAAATAAAGGAATCATAGCAACAGAAGAGGAATTAAAAAAGATAGAGAATAGAAAGAAAAAAGAGGCTGAAAAAGCTGAAATAGAAAAGCAAAAATCTATAGAGGTAAAAAAATTATTAGAATCTAAACCAGTTTTAATTAAAGTTAAAGTTGGAGAAAATGGAAAAATGTTTGGAGCTATAACAAACAAAGAGTTAGCTGAAGAGATAAAAAATGTATTCAGTATTGAAATTGATAGAAAAAAGATAGAGTGTAATATAAAAAGTTTAGGAGAAAACACAGCTACAGTAAAACTTCATCATGAAGTGAAAGCTGAAGTAAAAGTTATAACGAAGTAAGGGGTAAGAATTATGAATAGCATAGAGTCACTAAGAAAAGTGCCTAGTAGTATTGAAGCTGAAAAAGCATTATTAGGGGGAATATTACTTAAACCAGATGCAATAAGTGATGTAATTGAGATAATAAAACCAGATTTTTTTTATAGAAATACACACAAAGTAATATACCAAGCAATGCTAGATCTCTATGCCAACAATGAAACCATAGAGATTATACTGCTTATGGAAACATTGAAAAAAAATAACAAGTTTGATGAGATTGGGGGAGAGAAAGTACTATTTGAAATAATAGAGGATATCCCCAATGCAATTAATTTATTAAGTTATGCCAACATTATAAAAGAAAAATCAATACTTAGAAAGCTTGGTGAAGTTGGTACAAAAATTGTAGAGATGACCCATGAAGGGTATGATGATGTGGATTCCATATTGGATAAAGCAGAAAGTTTAATATTCAAAATATCTGAAAGTAAAGAGTCTAAAGATATACTTAATATTAAAGATATAATGGTAGAAGAGTTTGAGCGTCTACAAAAAGTATATGAGAATAAAGGGATCTCTACAGGAATCTCCTCAGGATTTAAAAATTATGATCTTCTTACAAATGGATTTCACCCTTCAGATTTAATAATATTAGCAGCAAGACCTGCTATGGGAAAAACTGCATTTGCTCTTAACTTAGCCTTAAATGCAGCTATAAAATCAGACAAATCCGTTTTAATATTCAGTTTAGAGATGGGAACATCACAACTTTTTCAAAGACTTTTAGCAATAGAGTCAGGAGTTGCCCTTCAAAAGATAAGAACAGGATTTTTACAGGATGATGAGTGGGGAAGGATAGGTCTTGCAACTAGTACTTTAGGTGAAGCTAAAATAAGTATTGCTGATACTCCTAGTGTGAATATTCTTGAAATTAGAGCTATTGCGAGAAGATTAAAAGCTGCAAACAAATTAGATATGATGGTAATTGACTACCTTCAACTAATAAATGGAAATGCTAGATCTGATGGGAATAGACAACAAGAGATATCAGAGATATCAAGATCACTAAAAGGGATGGCAAGAGAGTTAGATATCCCTATAATAGCATTATCACAGTTGTCTAGAGCAACAGAGGGTAGAGCTGATAGAAGACCTATTCTTTCAGATTTAAGAGAATCAGGAGCTATAGAGCAAGATGCTGATATAGTTCTATTCCTATATAGAGATGATTATTATGATGATGAAAGTCCATTAAAAGGGATTACTGAAGTTATAATAGGTAAGCAGAGAAATGGTCCAACAGGAACAGCACAGCTTACATTTTTCCATGAACTTACTAAGTTTAGGGATTATACTTCTAAAGTTGAATAAATTATTAAAAGAGGTGATACAATTGAAAAAAATTCAATTAGTGGCTCCTGCTGGAAATATAGAAAAGTTATCTGCTTCAATAAATGCTGGAGCAGATACTGTTTTTCTAGGGGGAAAATTAATCAGCATTAAAGCTGGAACACATAATTTCAGTGATAGTGAGCTGATTGAAGCTGTAAAGTTGGCAGAAAAAAAAGGGGTAAAACTGCAGGTTTTATTAAATGCTGT
>JAGNZR010000020.1:17711-21500 GCA_017984315.1 Fusobacteriaceae bacterium
CTTTATGAGAAAGATGAATATCTTTATAAAGATAAATGGAAAGAGGAGTTGCAGTTGACAACTGAATTGCCATTTGTAAACTGGTACGAAGAAAGTTTTGAAAAAGAGGTGAAAAATTAATGATAAAAAAAGCCGAATTATTAGCACCAGCAGGAAATATGGAAAAGTTAGAAATGGCATTCCACTATGGTGCAGATGCTGTATTTTTAGGTGGAACAATGTTTTCACTTAGAGCAGGAAGTCATAATTTTTCAGATGAACAATTAAAAAAGGCAGTTATATATGCTCATAATCTTGGGAAAAAAGTTTATGTGGCTTTAAACGTTATTCCACACCTTAATGAGTTTGACTTGCTTCCTGATTATGTAAAATTTTTGCAAGAGATTGGTATAGATGCAGTAATAGTTGCAGATTTAGGTGTATTTCAAATTGTTAAAGAGAATAGCAATATCCCTATAAGTGTAAGTACTCAATCAAGTAATACAAATTGGCGTTCTGTAAAAATGTGGAAAGAGTTAGGTGCCAAAAGGGTAGTTTTAGCTAGAGAAGTATCTCTTGAGAATATAGCTGAGATAAAAAGACAGGTGCCAGACATAGAGATAGAAGTTTTTGTTCATGGTGCTATGTGCATGGCTATTTCGGGAAGGTGTGTACTTAGTAACCACATGACAGGAAGAGATGCTAATCGTGGAGACTGTGCACAATCATGTAGATGGAATTACTCTGTAATGGAAGAGAATTTAGATGGTGATTACGAAAATACAAAAGAGAGCCAGGAGGATTCTTTTATCTTTAATTCTAAAGATTTATGTACAATAAAAATAATAGATAAGATTTTAGATTTAGGTGTAGATTCTTTAAAAATTGAAGGAAGAATGAAAGGGATATACTATGTTGCAAATGCAGTAAAAGTTTATAGAGATGCTTTAGATAAATACTATAGTGGGAATTTTGAATATAACCCTGAATGGTTAAAAGAGCTAGAATCAACTTCTCATAGGTCATACTCTACAGGTTTTTTAGAAAATAAACCAAAAGCAGATGCAATGAATTATAAAGATAGAAACTCATATAGTCAGTCTCATCAATTAGTTGCAAAAGTTGTAGAAAAAATTTCTGAAAATGAATATATTTTAGAGATTAGAAATAGACTTCTAGAGGGCGAAAAATTAGAGGTTATAAACCCACACTTTGGAATAAAAGAGATAGTTTTACCAAAAATGATTATTCTAAAAAAAGGGCATGAAGAGGAGAGCAGTTTTGCAAATCCAAACTCTATTGTAAAGATAAAATTAGATGAAAAATTAGAAGTCTTTGATATGATTAGAAAGTTAATATAAAAGTATAAAAAAAATGAAATTGACATTTTATGAAGTAAGAGATAATATATTAAAACATAAAGAAAATTAGGAGTGAAAATATGAGAAAATTATATATAATATTAATTTTTGTTACAGTTTACGTATCTAATTTTTCCCTGAATAACAGATACATTGATCTATATAATTCAATGTATTTAAAAGAAAAGATCTCTTATTCAATTTTTGAAAAAGCGTTAACTGGATATGATAAGATATCTAAAAAAAATAAAGATATAATTGTAATAATAGACTACACAAAGCCAGCAACAGAAAAAAGGTTCTATGTTTTAGATTTAAAGAATAAAAAAGTTCTTTATGAAACACTTGTTTCTCATGGAAAAAATAGTGGAATAAATCAAACTATAGCATTTTCAAATACACCTAACTCATACCAATCTACTTTAGGTTTCTTTTTGACAGATACTACTTATAGTGGGGAGTTTGGATACTCTCTAAGATTAAAAGGATTAGAGCCGGGCATAAATTCTAATACAGAAAAAAGAAAAATAGTAATTCATGGTGCTGAATATGTTAGTTATGATTTCATAAAGAAAAATGGTTTTTTAGGTAGAACTCTAGGCTGTCCAGCACTGCCAAAAGAGTATACAGGACCAATAATAGAAACAATAAAAAATGGTACAGTTCTTTTTGTTATAGGGAATGATCAAGAGTATTTAAAAAATAGCCCTATATTAAAATTATAAATCTAGTAAAAAAGGAGTGAAATTTCACTCCTTTTTCTATTATTAATTATTATGATTTATAAAGACTAGATTACTAATCCACCTGTAACAGCTAATGTTTCACCAGTAATAAATGAAGCTTCATCAGATGCTAAGAATAATATAGCATTTGCGATATCTTCAGGCATTCCCATTTTTCCAAGTGGAGTTGCCGCTTTCATACCTTCAATAACTTTTTCAGGTAAATTCTCAGTCATAGGAGTTACAATGAATCCAGGAGCTACACAGTTAGCTCTAACCCCTTTTCTTCCTAACTCTTTAGCCCAAGTTTTAGTCATTGTAATAACTCCACCTTTAGTTGCAGCATAGTTTGTTTGACCAATATTTCCATATAAACCAACTACTGATGATAAAGTCACTATTGAACCTGATTTTTGTTTTGTCATTATTTGTGCTACTGCTTGTGTCATATTGAATACACCTTTTAAGTTAACGTCAATAACGGCATCCCATTGATCTTCAGTCATTCTTACTAATAATGCATCTTTAGTTATCCCAGCATTATTTACAAGGATATCGATTCTTCCGAACTCCTCTTGTATTTTTGCTACAAAAGCAGCAATTGCAGCTCTATCTGTTACATTTAAAATTTCATGTCTAACATTTTTTTCCTCGTATACAGCTTCTCCCATATCGCAAGAGATAACCATTTCAGCCCCTTCACTAGCTAATCTCTCAACTACAGCTCTTCCTATCCCTCTCGCACTTCCTGTTACTAAAGCAATTTTTCCCGCTACTCTGTTCATAATACTTATAACCCCCTAGTTTTAATGTTGCTTTCCATAGATTATACTTTTTTTTTAAGTAAATTTCAATATTAAAATTTTTTTAAAATGAGAAATAAATTAAAAAAGAAATAAAAAATAGTAAAATTTAAAGAAATGATGTAAAATATAACATAAATATAATATTTGAAAGGAAGTTATTTTATGAAAAAATTGATGGTATATATTTTTTTCCTAATGTGGACTTTTTGTTTTTCAACCCCTTTTGATGAAGTGTCAGAGTATGTAGAATATCATCCCAATGGGATTGTCAAATTAAAAGGGAGTTACTTAATAGATAAAAAAATAGGTTTTTGGAATCTGTATAGAGAGGATGGAAGCAAAAAAACAGAGTTCTCATATATAGACGGGGATAATTATTTTGGTGTAAGTACTTATGATAAAAATGGGATATTAAGAAGTAGCGGATTTGTAAAAGATTTAAAGCAGGATGGAGAATGGTTTTTTTATGATATAAATGGAAAATTAATTTTAAAAATAAATTATAAGGATGGAGTGAAAGATGGAATTTTTATTGCATATTCTGAAAATAAAGCTCCTATAGTTGTTGGATATTTTAAACAGGATATTTTAGATGATGTTCGTTCTATAAAATAATATTAAAAGAGGTAGTCTTAGATAGACTACCTCTTTATTAATTCATACTAATTTACATTGATTATTTTAAATTCCATTTTGCTAAATCTTCATCAACTGTTCCAACACCAGCAATACCAAAGTTTTCAACTAATACTTTTGCAACGTTAGGTGATAAGAAAGCAGGTAATGTTGGTCCAAGGTGGATATTTTTAACTCCTAGTGATAATAAAGCTAGTAAAACAATAACAGCTTTTTGCTCATACCAAGCAATATTATAAATGATAGGAAGTTTATTAATATCATCAAGACCAAAAGCTTTTT
>JAGNZR010000021.1 GCA_017984315.1 Fusobacteriaceae bacterium
TTTCATTTTCTATTTTTATATTATTTTCTAATTTTTCATTTTTTTCACTCTCTAAAACATCTTCTATATTATTTTCATCTTGATTTTCTTCAAACAATTTTGGAATAGATTTTTGTGATAATGTATTCTCTTGAAAATTATCTTTATCATGAGATAAAATTTTAATATTATAATTTTCTAAGAACTCTAAATTAACTGCGTCTTTTTCTTTATCAGTTGAAAAATAATAGATCTCTTTCAGTTGTGATTTATCACATATAGAAAAAATATATTCCAACATATCACATATATCTGGGTTTTGAAGATCAGTTCCCAAAATTACTGTTTTACGTTTGTATAACTCATGGCATAAACTGTTAAAATAAGATTTATAACACTCAAGTATTTTATATTTTTTAATATCTTGAGTAGTCACCATAAGTGAGTCTAAATTACTAAAATCACCGAACACCTTATATAAATTTATTTTATCTCTACTCAGTTCAGGATTCTCTCTGCTGACTTTATTTAATATTTCACTATGGGCCTTTTCAAAATAAAAATCATAATCAAAGCTGATAATAGAACTTACATTTTCTGATACTATAATATTTTCATAAACTGTAGATTCAACTGAATCTCTGTTTTTTTTATGATCATATTCGCTATAAAGATCTCTCAATTTAAACAATAGTTTAGATTTTGTTCCAACTGCTAAATCTAAATATTTTTGTGCAATATTTGAAAAGGAGTTTCTATCTTTTATATACTCTTTTTGCTCTTTAGAAAATTCAATAAAAAATACTCTAGCAAGTTCTTTCCTAGATAGCATTCCATATTTTCTTACAAAATAATCTCCTAAAATTATGTTTATCTCTTCTCTTTTACATAAATTTTCTATTAAGCACATTTAAATCCCCTTATTTCAGTGATATTTATTAGATTATAGCTTATAATACACCTTTCATCAATAGATAATCTAAATTTTCTTAATTAAATGCCACTTTTATTACATCTTCAAAATAATCAGCATAATTTACTTTTACACCCTCTTTTATATGATCAGGTAGTCTTTCAAAGTCTTTTCTATTTTCTTTAGGAAGTATCAGTTCCATAACATTAACTCTTCTTGCTGCAATTACTTTCTCTTTTAATCCACCAATAGGCAGTACTTTTCCTGTTAAAGTAAGCTCCCCTGTCATTGCTATCCCTTTTTTTACAGGTTTATTTATAGCTAGAGAATACAATGCAAGAGCCATAGTTATCCCTGCAGATGGCCCGTCTTTTGGAGTAGCTCCCTCTGGCACATGGAGATGAACTTTATTTTTTTCAAAGTACTCTTTTACCTCTTCAGAATGTGTTACATCATCCCCTATATGAGCTCTTACATAGGAATATGCTATTTCACTTGATTCTTTCATTACATCCCCTAAATTTCCGGTCTGCTTAAACCCACTCTCTTTTTTCCCTATAGAGATAGCTTCAATATATAGAGTATCTCCACCCATTGATGTCCAAGCCAGACCTAATGTCACTCCTGGCACAGCTCTTTGATATAACTCATCTGTATAAAATATAGGTTGTCCCAAGTACTTCTCTATATTGTGTTTTGTAATTTTTACTTTTCCGATATTTCCCTCTACTATAGAAAGAGAGACTTTTCTCATTATTTTTCTAATCTGCTTTTCTAAAGCTCTAACTCCCGCTTCCCTTGCATATTTTTCAATTATCTCAATCAATGCATCTTTAGTAAAAATTATTTCATCTTTGCTCATTCCATTCTCTCTTAACTGCTTGGGAATAAGGTGTTTTTTAGCTATCTCTATTTTTTCATCTGTTATATACCCAGAAAGTTGGATAAGCTCCATTCTATCTAAAAGAGGTTTAGGTATAGTATCTAACTGATTAGCAGTTGTTATAAATAAAATTTTGGATAAATCATATCTAACATCTAAATAATGATCTAAAAAATCTCTGTTTTGTTCTGGATCTAAAACTTCAAGAAGCGCTGAAGCTGGATCTCCACGGAAAGAGTTTCCTATTTTATCAATTTCATCTATCATTATAAGAGGGTTAGATTTTCCCAATACTTTAAGTGCTTGTATTATTTTTCCTGGCATAGCACCTATATATGTCCTTCTATGGCCTTTTATCTCTGCTTCATCTACCATACCTCCAACTGAAAAACGGAAAAACTCTCTTCCTAAAGCTGAAGCTATAGATTTCCCTATAGAAGTTTTCCCAACTCCTGGTGGTCCTACTAAACAAAGTATAGATCCACTGACATTCCCAGTCTTTATTATAGTTCCTACAAACTCTAAAATATTATTTTTTACATCTTCAAGTCCATAATGATCTCTATCAAGTATTTTACGAGCTTTAGGTATATCAACCTTATCTTTTGTATATACCCCCCAAGGAAGCTCTAAAATAGACTCAATATAAGACCTAGTTACATGGTATTCAGGAGAGCTTTTGTCTATAAGCTCTAATTTGTTTTTTTGTTCCTCTACAACTCTTGCTGCTTCTTCTGAAAGATAAATCTCTTTTATTCTATTATTTATTTTTTCTAAAGCGTTGTCTGTTTCATCCTGTTCAAGACCTAACTCCCTTTTTATAAGTTTAAGCTGTTCTCTTAAAAAATACTCTTTTTGCTGAGTGCTTACTTTATCCTCAATCTCTCTACTTATTTTAACTTGCAGCTGTGCTATCTCTAACTCTTTTTTTAGCATTATTAAAAGCTTATTGCAACGAGTCTCTATGTCAAAACATTCTAACAGCTCTTGCAACTCTGCTGCCTCTGTCTTCAGCATAGAAGAGATTAAGTCTACTAGTATTCCAGGTTTCTCATAAGAAACTTGGCTCATAAGAAGCTTTAACTCCTCTTGCATAATAGGATTAATTTTGAATAAATCTTTTAAAGCTCCCATTATTGCCATTAAATAGGCTTTTATCTCTGTTGTTGCTTTATCTGTGGTATCTATATGATGCTCTATATCCCAAATCAACTCTTCATCAGTGTGCAAAATTTCTTTTACAAATTTAAATCTCTCTACACCTTGCACTATAATTTGGATACTATTTTGTGATAAAGAAGTTATTTTGTGTATTTTAACTGCAACTCCAACATCATATAAAACTGATTTTAAAAATTCTGCATCATTAAACTCTTTCGCATATACAAATCCCATAAAACCATTTTTCTCTTCATATGCTTTTTTTATTGCTTTTATATAGTCATTTCCTGAAAAAGTTATAGGAACCATTATATTAGGAAATATAGGTCTAGTTATAAGTGGTAAGATATTAAGTCTATCTGGTAATATATCATTAATCCTCACTAATTCTGCTTTTGTTTCTTTTTCATCCATATTAATTGCCCCTCCAAATTTAAAAATCTCAAGTTTTATTACTATATTTTCAAAAGATAATGATTTTTTCCTTTATTTATGGCACTTATTAAAATATTTTTTACTTAATACCATATATTTAACCATAAAGGAAACTTTAATATGATTTTGTATAATTAGAAAAAGGGGGGGCTTTATGGAATATGTAATTCTAGTCTTGCAAACTTTAGCAAATCATCTATTTTTAATTAACATTTTTTTTCTTTTTGTTGTAATTTTTATTGAAAGAAGAACCCCAATACGTTCTCTATTTTGGATCTCATTATTAGTTTTTGCCCCTTATTTGGGACTTTTTACTTTTCTCTTATTTGGGCTAAGTTTAAAAAAATCTAAATATATAAATAAATTTTATACAAAAGTTAAGATTCAGCACTCTATACACAATTTTTTTGTAAACAGTAATTACTCTAAACGTTGGAAAAATTTAATAGAATATTTAGCCGTCTCTCAAGCTGGTCAACTTTCAAGTTACGATGAAAGTCTTTTTTTCACTAAAGGTGATGATTTTTTTAATAATCTGAAATTGGATATCTTAAATGCTAAAAAAACTATATATATGGAGTACTATATTTTCAAAGAGGACAGTTTAGGAGAACTTTTTTTTGACCTCATTATAAAAAAGGCAGCAGAGGGTGTGTCTATAAAACTTCTTTTAGACGGGGTTAACTCTATCTCTTATTATAAATTAAATAAGTTAAAAAAGCTGGGTATTGAAATAGAGTTTTTCTTTCCATTTCTTTATATTAAATTTTTTTACTTTAAAGCTAATTTTAGAAATCATAGAAAATTAACTATAATCGATGGTGAAATTGCATATATTGGTGGGTTTAATATTGGAAAAGAGTATCTTGGTGAGAGTCGTTTAGGAAAATGGAGAGATACTGCACTTAGACTAAAAGGGGAGATTGTACATGAGTTTGAAAAAGAGTTTTTCAGCTCTTGGAATTTCGTTATCCACTCTAGAAAAACTACCTCTTCACCTTATAGTTTAACACATATTTACAATCCATCTGAAAAAAGGCATAGTGCACAGTTAGTCAGTAGCGGTCCCAATTTTCAACTTAGGACTGTTAGAGACAATCTATTAAGGATGATTACAGAAGCAAAACAAAATATTTATATTGAAACACCATACTTTATCCCTGATGATCTAATTTTATCTGCACTTAAAATTGCTGCAACTTCAGGTGTTAAAATAAAAATAATAATTCCAAACATAGCTGATCACCCTTTTGTATACTGGGTAAATCAATCATATATTGGAGAACTTTTAGAATATGGAATCTCTTGTTACAGATATTCTGATGGATTTATTCACAGTAAATTTTTAATTGTAGATGATGGAATAGCAACTTTAGGAACTACAAATTTTGATTATAGAAGTTTTTACGATAACTTCGAACTTAATATAAACCTCTACTCTAACTCCGAAGTTGCTAAACTTAGAAATATTTTTATAGATGATTTAAAGCACTCCACTCTTATAACTCATGAGGAGTACATTAAGCGTAATAATTTTACTAAATTTAAAGAGTCTATTTTTAGACTTCTTGCCCCTATGCTATGAGGTGTACAATATGAAAAATAAAATTTCAAATATAAATAAATTTTTTAAACCATTCATTCATATTGAAAATATAAATGAAGACAGTTTCTACTTTGATCTGCATTTGCATACTATCGATTCTGATAGTCTCATTCAACCTAAAGAGCTTGCAGATTTTTTGCATAAAAAAAATTATTTAGTCGCAATTACAGACCACAACTCTATAGGTGGTGTTATTGAGCTTTTAAAATATGGAATTAATGCTGTTCCTGGCATCGAACTTGGTTGTTCTGACGGCATGGAGCTCCTTGTTTACTTTAAAAATTTAGATGATTGCAAAGAGTTTTATAATCTTTATGTATTACCTTATAGGCACTCTACACGAATGTCTAGAACTACTAAAGATATATGGTTTTATTTTTCATGTTTAAAAAAGTATGAAGTTTATACTTCAATCCCACATATTAGCGGAATTGCCCAAAAAAATTTCATAAAAAACAAGCCTGAAATTTTTCAAATCATAAAGATGGTAAATGCTGTTGAAATCAACAATTATTCTCTTTCCAAAAGAAAAAATAATGTTGCAAAAAACATAAAATTGACTTATCATTTAGAAGGAACATATGGCAGTGATGCTCATTCAATTAAAGAAGTTTTCTCTTTTTATAGATATCTTAATAAGAAACATAACTATTTACACAAAGGTGTTGATTATATTTATAAAGTAAGTGTAGCTACTCAAATTGGATATAAGCATTTTAAATATATGTTATTCAATAAATTTTGATTAGAGGTTAGTAATGAGATATTTTAGTTTTAAATTTTTAAATTATTCTGCTTGTTTAATGTTAGTTATTGCTTTTTCTGGATGCAGTTTACTTTTTCCTTCTCCTAAAAAAAAGCTGCAGTCAATTGAGAGTAAATATATTCAAACTCAGCTGAAATTTGATCGGACTTTAGAAAATAGCTTCACTAACAGCCAAATTGATTCTTTAAAAGAGAGTTATGAAGAGCTTTATGAAGATGTTAACTCTTTATTAGAAGATATTGATCAAGCTGAAAAAGAGGGTAAAAGCACTAATATTGACAAAGAGCTTGTTGAGTATTACCGTCTTAGAATACAAAATAAAGTTGTAATCTGTGGAGATTTAAAAGATTAATCATAACTTTTTTAACTAAAAAATGAGCCCTTGAAACAGGCTCATTTTTTTGAAAAATATACAGTTATCTAAACATTTCCAGCATCTCGGCTTTTAATTTAATAAAATCCGAAGAATTAATATTTTTGCACTCTTTAGATACTATAATCTCCTTAATTATTTTCGATGGTTTTTCACTCATAATATATATTCTATCTGATAATATTATCGACTCTTCTATATCATGAGTTATAAATATAGCTGAAGATTGTATTTTTTTCCATATTTCTAAAAACCACACTCTCATATTATTTCTTGTAATACTATCTAATTTAGAAAATGGTTCATCGAATAGATATATATCAGTCCCACAAAGATATGTTCTAAGAAGAGCTGCTCTTTGCTTCATTCCCCCTGAAAGTTCTTTAGGGTAGTAATTTTCATAGCCGTCTAATCCAAATATTTTAAAAAATTCTAAAACCTCTTCTTTCTTTTTTAAATTTAACTCTTTTTTTATTACAATTGGAAGGGTTACATTTTCAAAAATATTTTTATATGGTAGTAATAAATCATCTTGAAGCATATATGCTGTTTCTGATATTTTACCTGTTATATTCACTCCATCTTTTAATACTTCTCCTGAAGTAGGCTTTATAAACCCAGCTATTATATTTAGAAGTGTGCTTTTCCCACACCCACTCGCTCCTAATATACTTATAATCTCCCCTTTTTTTAAATTGATATTTATATCATTTAATATTTCCAGAGAATCATATTTTTTTTGTATATCTTTCAGTTCTAACTTCATATTTTTTTCCTTATTCTCATATTTTTATTATTTTTTACTCTCTAAGTACTCATTTGAAAACATTTTAGATGAATCTACATTATTAGGAATTCCACCGTTTTCATAAAGAAATTGTGTGAAATTTTTCCAAACTTCAGGCTTCATATACCCCCAATATAATGCATCTCCTTTATAATATTTAGATAAAAACTCATGACTTTTTTCTACTAAAGCGCTATCTAACCCTTTTGCATTTTTCATTAAAATCTCTGTTGCCCCTTTTGGATCAGAAATAGCATCTTCATAACCGTGAGCTGTTGCAGCCATAAAATTTTTAACTAATTCAGGGTTCATTTTCAAATATTTGTTGCTAGCCATTATAACAGGTGTATAAAACTCTAAATTTTTGTCATAATCTGTCAATTTTATAAAATTCATATTCTTATTTTCTAATTTAGATTTTATAACATCCCATCCCTCATAAGCCCATTCAAACTCACTTTCTGCTTGCAGCCCTTGCATAACATCCATAGAGTTGGCATTTTTGTATTTTACTGTATCTTTTTTTCCACCGTTTTTAACAATTATATCATTAATTATAGCTCTATTTAAAGGGGTATTTGACCCTCCAAAATTTCTTCCGGCTAAATCTTTAGCTGTTACTATATTACTGTTCTCTTTTGTTAAAAATCCGCTTGTATTACCCTGTAATATTGCTGCTACTGCAATAACATCTAGTCCTGCATTAGCCGAATGAGCAAGAGTCAACCATTCTTGAAACCCTACTGAAAACTCAGCTCCTCCAGCTGCTAACACTTCAATTGCATCATCATTTCCTGCAGGTAATATCTCTACATCCAGTCCTAATTTCTCATAATACCCTTTCTCTTTAGCAATATACACTCCTGTATGATTTGTATTTGGAGTCCAGTCCAATAAAAATCTGACTTTAGTCAACTTTTTAACTTCTGCTTCTTTTTTTTCACACCCTGCAATAAAAAATATCCCTAATATTGATATCACTGCAAATAATTTTTTCATAATTACTCCTTATTTTAATTTATTTTAAATATTTAAATATATTTTTTAAAAAATACTCTTTCTATAAAAAAAACAATTCCAATTAATGCAAGAGATAGTATAACTATTATTAAAAGTACAGAGAATACTCCATTATAGTTATAGGATCTTTTAGCTGTCATCATATATACACCAAGTCCTCTAGATCCTCCAAGCCATTCTGCTATTAATGCACCAGTTAAACAAAATGTTGTTGATATTTTAACTCCAGATATAATACCTTTTATAGCAACTGGTATTTTTACGATTTTATAAACATCTTTTTGAGTTCCCCCCATATTTCTAATAAGATTAATTATATTGATATCTATTTTAGACATAGCATCAAACATATTTATTGTTATAGGAAAAAAACAAAATGAAATTATTAATAAAATTTTTGGGAATACCCCGTATCCAAACCATAAAACATATAAAGGTGCCACTACTATTGTAGGGAGGAGCTGTGAAATTATTATCAAAGGGTATAAAGAGCGCTTTATAAAATTAAAGCTATCCATAAGCAGGCAAAGAAAAATAGCAAGTATAATAGAAAGTATTAACCCTGTAACAGCTATTGTTAAAGAGTGGATAATTTCAGGCATTATGTCCCCTAAGATTTTATACGTATTTATAAAAATTGTTGAGGGAGCTGGGGTAAAGACTTTATTCACAACTCCTGTCCTTACTGAAAACTCCCAAAAAGCAGCAATTATAAAAATCAGTACAAATGAAGGAAGATAATTTAAAATTTTATTTTTTGTACTTGCCAATTTTTTCATCTATTGTAAACACACCCTCCTTTGAATAATTTATTTTTACGTATGAATAAACATTTTCTGCTCCCTCTTCAATGCAGATATATTGTGCTTTTTTTACTATATCTAGAAGAGTCTCTAAATCCCCCTCCATAGTTGTCTCCATAGGTCCTACAACATAATTAACTCCTGTTGATGCTATGTACTCTATCACTTTATCTACCACTGGAAATAGATTTTTTACCTCCACTCTAGGCAAAACTTGTAGAGAAACGCTCGCATTCATTTTTTTATTTTCCATAATTACTCCTCATTATATCTGTTATTCTATAATAAAAAAGCTATAGCACATAAGTGGCTATAGCTAAAATAAATCCCATAAAACTCCCTATCTAAAATTACTTAGCAGGTTAAACGGTTTAATCTCAGCCTTCAGGCACCCGTAACTAATCTTTTTCTTAATTATACCTTTTTAAATTGTGTAATGTCAATTTTTTTATCTTCTAACTATTTCACTAGCTCTCCATTTTTATATGTTGCTTCTATTTTCAAAACACCCTCTTCATTATATGCTTTTGAAACACCATCTAGCTCTCCATTTTTAAAATTGACTTCAGACTTCATTACTCCATTTTCATAATATCTTTTTGCAACTCCATCTAACTTACCATCTGCATAATTTGATTCTAATTTCATTTTTCCATCTGCATAATTAGTTTTTGCCTTACCATGCATTTTTCCATCTTTATAATGCCCTTCTGACTCTATAATCCCATTTTCATAATAAAGTTTCAACAGTCCATTTAGTTTACCATCTTTAAATTCTGCCTCTGATTTCATTTTCCCGTCATCATAAGATTCTGTCAATATTCCAGTAAATGGATTAGATTGCCCAACTTCATAATAAATATTATCTCTTTCTTCAGCTTTAGTTATATCCAAACTTTTTTGACAACCTACAAATAGGATTAATGTCAGTATTAGTATAGTTATTTTTTTCACTATTAAAACCTCACTTTTTTATATTAAAAGGCAATTTATTTATTAATATACTATAAATAGGACATTATCCTTTATAACTTCATATGATGGCAGCTCTCCATTAGGATTTTTATTAAGCACCCAACTATATACAAAACGTGCATGTTCTTTTGTTGTTCTTACACATTTTCTAGTTCCACTAAATGTTCCTAAATAACCCTCTCTAAATTTAGTGTAGTAATCTAACTGACTTGCTTCTTCTAAACCAATAGGTGTCCCGTGAAGATACCCTCCACCTGAAAATCTCATAGCATTATTAGCAAACCCTTGCACTTTTCCATCTCCACCTGTATATAGCATCTTATCTTTTGCTATATCCATAACAAAACTCCCTCTTGGTGTTTCAAAACCTAAAGTACTTTCATAACCAGTTTTTGAATAACCATAAGATACTATAGTCCATTCCCCACCTATTTTCTCAAAAAGAATTAAATTTTGATTCTCAATATCTACTACAATTGCTTTATTTATAGATTTTAATTTTAATCTTTCAGCTTTAACTATATCTTGTGGAGCTATTTCTACATATGGCTCTGACATAGACTCTATTTTAACTTTTTTCTTTGTAGCACCATCATTTACAATTTTAGAAATAGATCTGTCTGGAATATATAAAGTTTCACCATCATAGTTAGCTGATGCACTTTGAATTTTATATTTTCCATATTTATCTCTTTTTTTACTCAAAAGTTTGTTTTCAGCATCAGGAGTATAAGCTTCTACAAGAGCTAATTCCTCCCCTTTCTCTTTAGCATCTCTTACAAAATTTTCTACATCTTGCACTCTATTTAACCCTTTTTCAAATTGGAAAACTCTTTTTGTTATATACGGACTAAAAAGATATCCAATTTTCCCGTCAGAGTCCATAACTTTATACCAATTTTGACCTTTAAATTCAACTTCTTCTAAAAGTTCAACTCTCTCATAGAATTTTAATTCTTTTACAAGACTTGATTTAGCTTCAGGTTTTTCCCTTAAATTTGCTTTTTCTGCCATAATAATTCCATAATAAGCTTTGTCAGCTAATTTCCCATCATATTTCTTGATAAAAGGGATTGTGCTAGGTGGTCTATTTTCATATTTTAATTTTACAATTATCTCTTCTTTAGGCTCTATTATAAGAGGTGCTGCATTGCTTTGTAAGTTCTCTTTTTTCCCAGTTTCTGTATTACTGCATCCTAAAGTCAAAATTGATAAAATTACTGCTAATACTACTTTTTTTCTACATATTAAATTTAATTTCATTTTATTTTTTCCTACCTACTCTCTTATAAATATATTTTTTCAACTTCAATATTATACTACATATAATTTAATTCTAGCTAATGTTTTTTTTATAAAAAGGTTTTTTTTTAGATTAAAAGTATAATAATTATCATCAGATGAATAAATATTTTATTAAGGAGAGAAAAAATGAAAAGTTATTTTATTTCACATGGTGCACCTGATATAATTTTTGAAATTTCTGAGTACACAGATATAATAAAAGAGATTGGAAAACTTAATAAGCATCCGAAAGCTGTAATTGTTGTTTCTGCTCATTATGAATCTCATACACAAAAGATAGGGGGAGCACACCCTTATAAAACTATCTATGACTTTTACGGGTTTCAAGATGAACTTTATGATGTAAAAACTAACTATTCATCTGACTTAATTTTAGCTGACAAAATAATTTCTCTTTTAGAGATAAACGGTGTTAAATCAGTATTAGACAGTAATAGAGGGATTGACCATGGGGCATGGTGTGTTTTAAAGCTTATGTATCCAGAGATTAAAATCCCTGTAATTACTATGTCTATAGATATTGCATTACCTCTTGAAAAACAATATGAGATTGGTAAAATAATTGGTCAATTAAAAGATGAGGAAATTTTAATTCTTTGTAGCGGTGGAATTGTCCACAACCTTGGTACTGTGGATTTAGGATCTGAGGATATAGATGAATGGGCTTTAAATTTTCAAGAATGGATAAAATTAAGAGTGGATAATTGGAATCATGAAGAGATATTTCATTATAAAAATAAGGCTCCACAGTGGGAACTCGCTGTTCCAAGAGAGGAGCATTTTATTCCATTTATTATTGCTATGGGAACAGGGGATAAAAAAAGAAAAGGTAAATATTTAGCTGAAAAAATTCAATATAAAAATCTGAGTTTAGATCTCATTGAATTTGAATAAAAAAATACCTATACTGACTAGCATTTCAGTTTTATATAGGCGTTTTTTCAAGTTATTTTTTATTAATTTTATATAGTAATAATATATCTTTTTTAGTAAAATATACTAAATTAATTTTTAACAAAGGAGTAGTTATGAAAAAAATTATTATTTTACTCTTTACTCTAGTAAGTATTCTCACTTTTTCAGATCCAATTTGTCGTACTGATGCTTTCGGATATGAAAGGTGTGAATATAGTGACGGAACTACTTCAGTTTCTAAAACTGATTCTTTTGGAAATACTACAACTGAATATAGTAATAAGGATTCCTCTTCTGAAAAAAAAGAATCTTCCAAAACTTGCCACGCTGATCCTTTTGGAAATGTATTCTGTGAATATAATGATGGAAGATACTATCCTGGAAAAAAAGAGCCCTATGATAATAACTTTCACCGTGAACCTCCTCAAGAGTGTCATACTGACGCTTTAGGAACTGAAACATGCCAGTATACCAACACTAAACCTAAACCTTACAAACCACAACAATGTCGTACTGATTCTTTAGGAAATACTACATGTAAATAAATACATAAATGAGAAAGAGTAAAATCAATTTTATGATTTTACTCTTTTTCATTTATTCAACTACCTTCTATTTTTATTTTAAGAAATACCTTGTGTGTAGCAGTTCATGTGCTTTTTTACTTAATGGATAATCTAAATAGTTTTCATAGATTTTTTTTACATCTTCATTTTCATGAGATCTTCTAATTTTACAATTTCTATCAATGTTATTAAGCCCTTCAGCTCTTTTTTCTAATGTTTCCTGTTTTTTTGTTGCTTTCGGTTGTCCACCTCCACCAACACATCCACCTTTACAAGCCATAATCTCAATTGCATGATAAAACTCCTCTCCGGCTCTTATTTTATCTAGCATTTTTTCTGCTTCTTCAAGACCATGAGCAATCCCTATTCTTAAATCTATATGCCCTACTTTAAGTTCACAAGTTCTAAATCCTTCCCAACCTCTTAATTCTGTGAACTCAATATTTTCAATTCTTTCTCCTGTAATCTGTTCAAGTGTTGTTCTTGTTACAGCTTCAATAACTCCACCAGTTCTTCCAAATATTATCCCTGCACCTGAATAGAAACCTAATGGATTGTCAAACTCTTCATCAGTTATATTCAATAAATCTATTTCACTCTCTTTGATAATTTTAATAAGCTCTCTTGTTGTGATTACATAATCTGTATCAAAGTTAACCCCTCTTGAGAACTCTTCTCTTGAAGCTTCATATTTTTTAGCAAGACATGGCATTATTGCAACAGATGTTATTGCATCTCTTTCTACACCTTTCTCTTTTGCCCAAATATCCTTAATAACTGTAGATAATATTTGCATTGGTGATTTAGCTGAAGATGGTACATCAAGCATATCAGGGTATTTATGTTCAATAAATTTAACCCATGCAGGACAACATGAAGTTAGCAGTGGCATTCTTACACTGTCATCCCCTTTAAAAAACTTTTCTAGTCTCTCTTGAAATTCTGCCGCCTCTTCCATTATTGTTAAATCTGCTGCCCATGATGTATCAAAAACATATTGAACCCCTAACATTTTTAGCGCTGCATTTATTTTTTTCTCAACATTTGTACCAGGTTCAAGTCCAAAAGCCTCCCCAAGTGTTACTCTTACTGCTGGAGCCATTTGTGTAACTAATATTTTATTAGGCATTGCCAGGTCTCTTAAGAAACGCAGTGTATTATCCCCTTCATGTATTGCATTTACAGGGCACACAGCTACACATTGCCCACAATGAGTGCAAATCTCTCTATCTATTTTATGTCTCTCTTTTACTTTTCCACTAATACATTTAACAGGACAAACTCTTGCACAAGCCGTGCAACCAATGCATTTACTAGTTATTCTAAATTTAACAAGCTGTGCGCACTCCCCTGTATGGCAAAGACTTTGCTCTATATGCTCTTCTATTTCATGATAAAATTTGTCATTTTCTAAAACTTCTAAAACAAGATTATGCATTTGATTTGTTATTTTTTTTACTGAATTAGATAGTTCCCTTAAAATATATATGTCTCTCATATTAGATTTACCTTTTGTAACTCTATCTAATATTCTCCAGATTTGATCTATTTCATATGATGCAAGGAGATAATCTCTTAACTCCCCTTTTCTCATTCTACCTTGAAGATGCTCTACATAGAACTTAGAAAATTGTACTATACAATCATCTTCTGATAATATAATTAAGTTTCTAGCCTGTCCTGGATAAAAAAGTGAAAAATCTAAAGGTTGATCTAACTGTTTCTTAGTAAGAAAACCTCCAAAAGGAAATCCTAACTGTGCCGCTTTAAAATCTCTTTTATTTTTTACTCCACCTGCTAACTCTATTACCTCTCTTAAAGTCATTCCGTCTTTTACTTCAACGATTGTGGGGAAATTAATCCTTCCTGAAACTGCAACTATTCTTCCCCCCTCAAGTTTAGTGTACTCAAGTACTGAACTATCAAAAGATGAAAAATATGAACCCATTGAACTTTTTACTATGACTTGTCTTTTAAGCATTTTTCCTCCTAGCATATATTTACTAACTATATCTATATAATTAAAAAAACTTCTTACCACAAATTATAACTTCTATGCTTAATTTAGTAAATTATTTTTACTGATTCATTCTATTTTTTATATATATTTTCATATGCTGCATTTATTCAGTATATTTCACCACCTGAGAATAAAATTTACAATTATTTTATACCATAACTATGATCTAAAGGACCCCTTCCTTTACCTAAATTCATCCCTTTTTCAATAGCACCTCTGACAAATTCTTTAGCAGACTTTACACTTTTTTCAACACTCTCCCCTTTAGCTAAATTACATGCTATTGCAGAGGATAAAGTACACCCTGTTCCATGAGTGTTTTCATTATTAACTCTTTTACCATTAAACCATGCTATTTCATTTTTTAAATATAATAAATCATTTGCATCTTCACAAAAATGTCCACCCTTTATTAAAATTGCTCCATTAATTCCAATTTTTGAAATCTCATTTGCAGCCTTTATCATATCTTCAGCGGTTTCTATTTTAATTCCTGAAAGTATTTCAGCTTCTGGGATATTTGGTGTGATTATTTTTCCTAAAGGTAAAAGTTTTTTTATTAAAACATCTAATGCTTCATCTGACAACAATTTATATCCACTTGTTGAAACAATAACTGGGTCTACTACCACATTTTCTATATTGTACTCTTTTATTTTTTTTACTATTATCTCTATTATTTTACTGCTTGATACCATTCCTATTTTTACTGCATCTGGAATAATATCATTAAAAACTGCATCTATCTGCTTTTCTACAAATTCTGGTTCAACATCATATATTCCATATACCCCTGTTGTGTTCTGTGCTGTAAGAGCTGTTATCACACTCATTCCATATGTTTTATGAGCTATAAATGTTTTTAAATCCGCTTGTATTCCAGCTCCACCGCTGCAGTCTGATCCTGCTATAGTTAATACTTTTTTCATTCTCGTCTCCTTACTATCATTTACTATAAATTCACTTATTAAATTTACTTAACTTCATACTTTGCCCCTTCTTCAAGAACCTCATCAGTCATATTAAATATCTCATCAATTATTTGATTTCTATATGTTGAGTTTCCATCATAACTTCCTAACCTTCTCTTTGCTCTCTCTCCAGAAAGACCCATAGCACATACAGCTCCTGCAACCCCTTCTAATCTATTCTCACTATTTGCAACAATAAAAGCTGTAATTAAAGCTGAAAGCATACAACCTGTCCCTGTAACTTTAGACATCATTGCTTCCCCATTTCTGATTATATATGTTCTTTCTCCATCAGTTACTATATCTATTGCTCCAGTTACAACAATTATAGCTCCTAACTCTTTAGAAAACCTTTTTATTTTTTCTATTACTACATTTAAATTTCCCTCTGTAACGCTGTCTTCTATTTTAGCATCTACACCTTTTGTTCCCATTTTTCCAAATGCCAAAGCATTGATCTCAGATATATTTCCACGTATAACAGTAAATTTTATATTTTCAAGCAAAAGTTTTACCACTTCATTTCTTAATTTTGAAGCTCCAATTCCTACAGGATCAAGTATTACAGGGTGTCCTAACTTATTTGCTTCCTTTCCTGCAGCAAGCATAGATTCTGTAACTCTAATATTCAATGTCCCTATATTTATGTTTAAGCCACCACAAATACTGCTGATATCCTCCATTTCATTAATATCATCTGCCATAATTGGTGATGCTCCACATGCTAATAATATATTTGCACAGTCATTTACTGTTACATAATTAGTGATATTATGTATAAGAGGGTTTTTATCCCTAACATTTTTTATAATATTTTTTAAAAAATTATTTTTTTCACCCATTTTATGCTCTACTCCTAACTTTAATTTTTTCAATAATCACTGTTACTGCCATGATAATAATCATTACAGGCACGGTATTTCCAAAAACTGTCTCAAAATTCATAAACATTCTATAAAGGATAAATCCTCCTAACCATATTAACATATTTGTCTTGCTAAAACTTCTATTGCTGCAATTTTTATTTAAAATAAAATGGTCTGCAATCTGAATTGCTACCATTGGTGCAAAAACTGATCCTATAAGATATAAAAAACTTTCATACTGTGAAGTTGAAAAAATCATTACAAGGGCAAAAGCAATAATACATGTAATAACTCCCCCTTGTTTTTCTGTTATTTTATCCGAAAAAACAGTTGCACTTGTCCCTGAAGAGTAAGCATCTAAAAAAGTTGTTGTAACTGTTGATAATACAACTATTAAAAGTCCTGCCATACCAAATCCTGCTGTTTTCATAATTTGGGCAATATCTGTAGTTCCAGCATATATAGCCGCTCCCATTCCTATAAAATACATCCAAGTACTTGCTATAAAATATACAACTGAGCTGATTAATGTAGCTTTTTGTGGTTTTTTTGCATCCCATACATAATCTGATATTAAAGGTAGCCATGACAGTGGCATGGCTACAGAGAGTTCTACTGCTGAACCAAAACTCATCCCACCATCTATTATCTCTTTTGGAGTTCCTGTAAATATTATTTTACTTAGAACCAGAGTAAGTATGAAAAGAGTTACCATTGCTAACATATTAAGCTTGTTTAAATTCTTTATATCCTTAATAATCCAAAAAATTATCATTAAAGTTATTACTATTCCCCACACCATTTCACTTTTAAAACTAATTATACTGTTAGAAATAGCTGCTCCACTTGCTACCATCACTGCTGTCCATCCAATTAACTGTAAAATATTTAGTGACGAAAAAAATAGTGCACCTTTTTGTCCAAAAGAAAGTTTTACACTCTCCATAGAGTTTCTTTTAGTTCTTGCACCTATTAGCCCAACTAGATAAAATATTACTCCCCCTATTCCATGCCCTAAAATTATTGCCAAACCACCTTTTTCCATCCCTAAAGGTGCAATTAAACCCCCAGTTAATATTTCAGCAATAGATATTGCAGCTCCAAACCAAACTAAACCATGACTTAACAATTTAACTCCTCCTATTTACTATTAAAATAATTATAAACTTAAATTCTTTTATTTATAAAAAAAGGAGATACCCTAAGATATCTCCTAAAAAAAGCAAATGCTGTTTACTTCCTCCGTTGGCATTATCCAAATCAGGTATAAGGGTCGAAGTTGATTACTTCCTCTCAGCCTGCTTACAAGCTCCCCCGTTGAATATTAAATTTACTAGTTCAGTTTAGCATAATATGTTTTTTTGAGCAATAAAAATATAAGAATGAAGATATTATTTCTCCATAACTTTTAGGCATTCTGAAATGATAAGAGTAGCTTCTGTAGATGATTGTATATCCTCTATTGATGAATATGGAGAGATTTCTGTTAATAATAACCCCTCTTTAGTTACTTCCATTACACCTTTCTCTGTTACAATCAAGTTTACTTGAGCTGCTGCAGTTAGTGGTAGTGTACACTGTTTTAAAATTTTTACGCTTCCTTTTGCTGTATGCTCCATTGCAACTATAACTTTTTTAGCACCAACTACTAAATCCATAGCTCCACCCATTCCTGGAACCATTTTACCTGGAACCATCCAGTTAGCTAAGTTTCCTTTTTCATCCACTTGAAGTGCCCCTAAAACAGTTGCATCTACATGCCCACCTCTAATTATTGAAAAAGATGTGAAACTGTCAAAGAATGCCCCTCCCTCTATAAGAGATGCTGGTCCTCCACCTGCATTTGTTATTCTAGAATCTGGTTCTGCTGGTGCTCCCCCCATACCTATAATCCCGTTTTCAGATTCTAACAATACATGAATATCACTTGGAATATATGCTGCTACTTCAGTTGGAAGCCCTATACCTAAATTAACAACATCTCCATCTTTAAATTCTTTAGCAACTCTTTTTGCAATTATTTCTCTTATTTGATCTTTTGTTAATTCTGACATAATTATCTTTTTCCTCCTTGAATAATGTAATCTACGTATATTCCTGGTACAATAATCTCTTTTGGATCTAATGCTCCATCAACTATCTCATCAGCTTCTACTATTACTGTATCTGCTGCCGTTGCCATTACAGGATTAAAATTTCTTGTTGAACCTGTATATGATAAATTCCCATATTTATCTGCTTTTGTAGCATATAATATTGCTACTTCTGCTCTAATCGCCTTTTCTAAAATATATTTTGAACCATTAACCTCTAATACTTCTTTCCCTTCTTGTACAATAGTTCCAAGACCTGTAGGAGTTAATACCCCTCCAAGACCTGCTCCTCCAGCACGTATTATTTCAGCTAAAGTACCTTGTGGAGTTAAAACTACTTCCATCTCTCCTGAGTGCATCTGTCTTCCTGTCTCAGGATTTGTACCAATATGAGAACAGATTACTTTTTTAATTCTTTTTTCAACTACTAACTTCCCTTTGTCACACTCTGGAGTACTTGTATCATTGGCTATTAATGTTAAATCTTTTACATCATTTTTGATCATTTCATCAATTATAAGTTGAGGTCCTCCAGTTTTTAAAAACCCTCCAATCATAACTGTCATTTCACTTTTTATAAGTTTTCCAGCTTCTTCTAAACTTACTACTTTTTTCACAGTTCCCTCCTAATATTGTTATTTTATTTTTTAATTTTAACTTTTATACTTAAAATAACTTATAAGTTTTAAAATTGAGAATCAATTCTAAATTACATTTCTATTAAAACATATTTTTTTTTATTTTTCAATTGTTTTATAATTTTATTGATTATTTTATAACATTTTTATATAAAAAAGAGACTAAACATTCTATTTTAGTTTAGTCTCTACATAATATTTTTATTTAACTTTTATTTCAATCCCTTCATTTTTAGATTTAGTTTTAGTTTTTTCATTTTTAGGAATAGTTATTTTTAATAACCCCTCTTTATATTCACTGTCAATTCCATCATAATTGACATTTTCAGGTAAAACAAACATTTTTTCAAAAGATTCTAATTTAAACTCCCTTCTATGATAATTTTTACCTTTCTCCTCTTCATGAGTCTCTTTTTTATAATTGATTGTAAGCTCATTTCCATCCCTTTTTATTTTCAAATTATTTTTATCAATTCCAGGAACTGAAAATTCAACTAAATATTTATCATCCTCTTCAGAAACATTACAAAGTGGAAAAGTTTTCTCTCTTAAATATTTATCTGCTAATAGATCATCTGAAAAAAAGTCTTTAATAAGATTTGAAAAATAAGAATCATTTTTTTTTACTAAATTACCCATAAGAATACCTCCTAAAAAAATAAAAATTTAAATTTTTAATAGATCATTTGCTAGTTTTCACTAGTTTAGTATTCTTTGTTTTTTTAAATTTTCCTTTTTCTCAAATTTTTTTAGTAGAATTGTAGATAATACAGAAATTGTACTTAAAAGCAGAAATATAGTTATAACACCATAGCTATCTATTATTCTTCCAGAGATATATTGTAATACTGTTCCCCCTAAAGTTCCTGCTGCCATAAAAGTAGTTATAGCTGTAGACAATACTTTTTTAGATACTATATTGCTTATATACATAGAGGACAATGAAAAATAAAGTCCTGATGACAAACCATGTATAAAGAATGTTCCAACTACTGCACCAGGGTATGGCAACAGATAATAGATTCCCCATCTCAATGCAAACATCCACCCGCTGAAAACGAGAGAATTTTTTAGACCAAATTTTTCCACAACCATTTTAGTGCAGTACATAAAAGGGATTTCACATAAAGTAAAAATCATAACTGTTATTCCTAAAAGTTTTGCTGAACTCCCTATTTTAAAGAAATAGATTGAACAAAATGCATTAAAAGTTGTAACAGCACCAGATATCACCATTGCAAAAATTAAAAATATAAGATATGGGCTATTTGAAAAAATTTCCCCAATATCTTTTAAACTTGCTCTATCGTGCTCTTTTTCATTTACTTTATCTAGAGATTTCGCTGATACCAAACTTAAAATAGAAGTTATAACAGTTAAAATAATAAAACTACTCTTACCGTATTTTTCCATTATTATACCAGTAAAAAAACACCCTATGGCAAACCCTACAGATCCAAACATCCTTACTTTTCCAAAATCATATCCACTACTAAGAACTATCCCATCAAGAAGAGGCATAATCCCCCAAATTGCAATGCTATAAAGTACATATGTCAAGTATATAATTTTTATGTTTAATGTTAAATACAGGATTGACATACTAAACGCCATAATAATTAATAATAATGTTAAAACCAATAAAGGTTTTCTACTCTTATCTGCTATAAAGCCCAAAAGTGGCTGAGTTACCATAGCTAATAGAGACCCTATTGAAAATATCATCCCTATAGTTTTTCCTTCTATTCCAATAGAATTAAAATATCCTGAAAAATATATTATACTGCTTCCCAAAGAGAAGTAGTAAATTGTGTATAAAATCTGTAATTTTAACATC
>JAGNZR010000001.1:0-20355 GCA_017984315.1 Fusobacteriaceae bacterium
TTAAAAAAATTTCAGATAAAGCTTTAGCAACTTTTTCAGTTGTATTATTTTTTTTCTCTTCTTCCATAAAATTATTTAATATTTCTGCTAATTTTTCATATGATTCTATCAATTTCACTTTGAATCCTCCATACTACATTCTAAAAGACTGTACAAATTTTATAAACTTTATTATTGCTAAAACATTTCTCTTGTCTTTTGTTATAACTATTTGATATCCATCTTTTATATCTTCTATTCTCTCTATTTCCTTTAATTCATTTTTTTCTAGCTCTTTTCTTACTGCATAAAATGGCAGTATTGAGTTCCCTATTCCCTCTCTAATCATAGATTTAATAATCTCTGTATTCCCTTGGATCTCTATTTTTTTATTAAAGCTAATTTTATATTTTTTTTCTAAAGAGGCAATTACTGAGTTGTTATTAGGTATCCCTTTTCTGCTTATTAAAGGGTCTGATGCAACTCTCTCAATATTAGCATAGTCTTTTTTTCCAACTAATATATAAGGAACTGAATCCAAATGAAAAATTTCTAAATTAGAATCAATTATATGCTCTGAATCTATGATTAATACGTCTAACAATCCCTCTTTTAATGACTTTAAAAGGTGGTCTTTTCTAGATATTAATATTTCATACTCTATTTCTGGATGTTTTTCGTTAAAAGCCTTAAGCAGCCTTGGTAGCAGAGGTTCACCTATTACCGATGTAGCTCCTATTGCTATTTTAAACTTATCACTCTCTATTATTTTTGTTATCTCTATCTCAGCTCTTTGGACTTTATCAAAAATATCCTCTGCCATTTGATATAATGCTTCTCCAGCATATGTTAATCTTATTTTTTTAGATGTTCTATCAAATAGTTTTGTTTTTAAAATATCTTCAAATTTTTTTACTTGTATAGATACCGCCGACTGGTTAATATATAATTTTGATGCCGCCTTTGTAAAACTTTTTTCTTTAGCAACTTCATAAAATATCTTTAAATAATGTAAATCCACCCTATACCCCCGTTATAATTGTTTTAATCTTTATAAACTCTAACACTTTGAACTATACCTAACATTATAAAACAAAACACTAAAGAGCTTCCACCATAACTCATAAAAAGAAGTGGTAGCCCGGTTACTGGCATTATACCCATTATCATTCCTAAATTTACGAATATATGGAACAGAAAAACTGCTATTATTCCGTAGCAGATTAACTTTCCATATTCATCTCTGGATTTTCCTGCTATATTCAATATTTTTATAATCAATAAAACATATAAAGAAAGTAAAATTAATCCCCCTATAAATCCTGTCTCCTCTAAAAAAACTGACCCTATAAAATCTGTATGTGATTCTGGCAAAAATTTTAATTTACTTTGAGTACTATTAAAAAAACCTTTTCCTAGAAGTCCACCTGAGCCGATTGCTATTTTAGATTGTGTAACATTCCATCCGCTCCCTAAAAGATCTGCTTCAGGGTTTAAAAAAGTCATTATCCTCTGTTTTTGATACTCTTTTAAAAGGTAAAAATAACATAATGGAAGTGATGCTATAGCTGCTGTTAGGGTTAAAAATATTGTTCTCCAATTTAATCCGTGAATAAAAATCAGAACCCCATATATAAAAATCAATGTCAATGATGTCCCTAAATCAGGTTGTTTTGCTATTAATAAAAAAATAGGTAAAATATGCACAAAACTATGAGCCATTTTTTTAAAACCATCACTTTTTTTCATTGAATATTTATTTACTAAAAATTCTGAAAAAGTCAGAACTATAAATAATTTCGCAAACTCTGAAGGCTGAATAACTATAATTTTTAAATCTATCCATCTTTGAGCTCCTAACCTTTTCACTCCTATAAGAAAAACAAGAACAAGAAATGCCACATTAATTAAATATATCAATTTTGTATATTTAAAATAAATTTTATAGTCAATTAAAGAAAATATAACATAAAAAACACTTCCTATAATTATAAAAATAATTTCTTTATAGAAAAAACTCATAGTTCTTGCCGATGTTGTAGTGTATATTGAAACAAGACTCAATGACAATATAGCCAACGCAACCACATATATATTAAAACTTACTTTTTTAATTTTTTTTAAATTAATCATAACTATCTTCCTATTTTTTATTTTCCTGTATGACCAAATCCACCGTCATTTCTTTGTGTTATATTTAGTTCACTCACCTCTTCCAAATCCATTTTATATACTTTTTGGAGTACTAATTGTGCTAATCTCTCTCCATTTTCAATGGTATAATTATCTTTACTTAAATTTACAACAATTATTTTTATCTCACCACGATAATCAGAATCTATAGTACCTGGTGTATTTAAAAGAGTTATTCCATGCTTTATTGCAAGCCCGCTTCTTGGTCTCACTTGAACTTCATACCCTTTTAAAATCTCAAGTTTAATCCCTGTAGGAACTAATACTCTTTCTAAAGAACCTAAAATTATAGGTTCTTTTATAAAAGCTTTTATATCCATCCCTGCAGATTCCTCTGTCATATATTTAGGAAGATCAACTCCTGCCTCTTTTATTATTTTTACTTTTACTTTTTCCATATTTTAAACCTCTCCTAAAACAGTAAGTGAAAAATCTTTTTCATTGAATATTCTATTAGCTAATTTTTTTATATCTTCTAAAGTTACTTTTGAGATCTGCTCTTCTATCTCTTCTACTGTTAATACTTTTCCATATAACTGATATGAATTCCACATTCTAATCATTTTTCCTCTACTATTTTCCAGTGCAAAAACAAGCATACTTTTTATCTGATTCTGTGCTCTTTGTAACTCTTTAGCATCTATACCCTCTACTTTAACTAAATTCAGTTCCTCTTTAATTAAGTTGATAACCTCTTTATAGCTCTCCTTGGATGTTCCAGCATAAATAGTATACAGTCCCCCTTCAGTAAAATTCGTTGTATATGAATAAATTGAGTAAGCTAGTCCTCTCTCTTCACGAATTTTTTGAAAAAGTCTTGAACTCATATTTTCTCCTAAAGTATTCGATAAGATAGCCATAGCATATCTGTCGTCATCATTTACAGACAGTCCCATTGTATTAAAACATAAATGAACTTGATTACAATCTCTTTTCACTACATTTTCCCCTTTATTGTGAGAAAATGTTCCTATCTCTATACTATCTTTTTTTTCTTTATTCATAGTTCCAAAACTTTTTTCTAAAAAATCAATTAATAACTCTTTATCAAAATTTCCAGCTATTGCTATTCCGATATTTTCTGGAACATATCTAGAGTTAAAATAGTTCAAAAATTTTTCTCTAGTAATTGATTTTAAAGATTTTTCTGTTCCTAAAACAACATTTCCATATTCATTATTTAGTGCAAATCTTAAATTTAAATCATGTACTGTATCTTCAGGAATATCTTCATACATTTTTATCTCTTCTAAAATTACGTTTCTCTCTTTTTCTAAATTTTCTTCTGTAAAAGTAGAGTTTAAAAACATATCTGCAAAAATATCTAAAGTTAATTCTAATTTATCAGATAACATTTTTACATAATAGCATGTTGTATCCCTGCTAGTATATGCATTCATAGATCCACCACAATCATCTATTATTTCTGAAATCTCTTTTGCACTTCTTGTTTTTGTTCCTTTAAAAAGCATATGCTCTATATAATGAGAAACTCCATACTCCTCTTCAGATTCATGTCTTGCTCCTGTCTTTACAAAAGCACCTAAAGTAAATGATTTTAGATCATCTACATAATCCATTAATACAGGTATTCCATTACTTAATTTTGCTATCTCTATCATTATTAACTCCTATTTTCTAATATTCCGACTGTTTTACAAAATATATTCCTAAGCTTAAAAATATTATATTAGGAATCCAGCTGGCTATAAATGGATTTATAAAACCGTTTTTACTGATGGCTTCAAATACCCCACTCAACAGATAATATCCGTAACCAAAACCTACTGATATTGCTATATTTTTAGCTGATGCTCCTCTAACATATCTACTTCCCAGTGCTAACCCTATAAAACAGATAAAAAAACTTGCAAAAGGGTATGAATACCTTTTTGATAACTCTTGAACAAACTCTTTTATATCTTTTCCTACTGCTCTTCTTGCTTTCATCTCTTTTTTCAACTCTGCAATACTTAGTGTTCTTTGATCTTTTCCAATTGTTATAAATTTATTTGGATCTTCTTTATATTTTAAATCAGAGAACTCTTTATACTCTTTAGAACTATTTTCACCAATTCTAGAAATATAAACATCTTTTAAATTCCACGCTTTTCTTTTGGCATCATATTTCCCTGTTTTTGCAATTATTACTCTTTCTATCTTGTTAAATTCATTATTTAAATCAATTATTTCTATACCTTTTGCTTCCTCTGTAACTCTATTTATATTTTTCATAAAATAGACATAATTGCCAGTTCCTCTTAAAAAAGCCTCCTCTTTCTCTATAGGAATCTCTTCATTCTCCTTATCACTACCTCTTAAAATCCTTTTTTTCTCATACATTTTAGGAGCTACAGTATCACTTATTTTATATATCCCTATAGCTATTAAAGCTGATATTATCACAGGAAAGATAATTATCCTTCTAAAACTTATACCTGAAGTCTTAAGAGAGATTATCTCTAAATTACTAGCCATGACATTCATAGAGATTAGTCCTCCTAATAGAACTGAAAGAGGAGCTATGTCTACTAACATCCCTGGAATTAATGTTAAAAAATATATTACTGAATCATTAACACTCATTTTTCCATCACTAACATATTTTATTACTCTAAAAATCTGGCTTATTAAAAAAATATTTAAAAAAGCTAGAAGGCTCAATGAAAAAGATTTCAAAAACCCTTTGGATATATGTCTATCAATTTTTTTCAATTACATCACCTTAGCCTTATGTTTGTAAATTAAATATGTCAGTGTAGCTAATAATACATCTGATATCCAAACTGCAGGAATAATTGGAAATTTTCCTCTTTTAGCTAAAACCATACCTGAATTTAGAATTATTATATACGTAAATATGATAAACAGACTTAAAGCAAAGTTAGTTCCTTTTCCACTTCTATGATGCCCATTAGCCAATAAAACTCCTAGTATCCCTAGAAATATAGTTGAGATGGGTACCGCTATTTTTTTATTTATTTCAACTAAATAAGGGGCTAATTCCTCTTTTTTTAAATTTTTAAGTTCTGACACAATTTGAATTATACTCATTCCCTCTACATCATCTATTTTTATTTTCATATCCTTTGCATAGGCAGAAAGTGGTATCTTTTTCTCATCAAATTTCCCTCTTAATTCCTCTTTTCCATTTGAATCAAATTTGTAAAAATCAGCATTTTTTAATACCATTGCATCATTTTCCCAACTTGCATTCTCTCCTATTACTAATATTGGGTATTCACTAGAATCGTCTTTTTGGAATATTAAGACACCTTTGGCCACTCCTGAACTATTTTCTATTTTATCTATATACAGTGAAAATTCATCAATTTCATTCATAAAAGTTTGCTCTTTCATTTGAAAAACTGGATTTTCCAATGCAATTTTTGCTGTTAAATACTGTAACTTTTTAAAAGAGTTTGGAATTATACTTTCTTGAAGAAAGAATATAAATAAAGTGGCACAAACTGAAAGCTTGAATACAGGCATTATAACCTCTTTCAAACTTAATCCCATTGAGCTCATTGCAATACTTTCACTATTTCTTGTAAATCTTGTAAATGTAATCATTATACCTAAAAACAGTCCCATTGGAATTGTCTGTGCCAAAATTGGTGGAAGGTAAAAAGAAAGCATTCTTAATGTATCAATGAGTGATATCCCTCTTACAATTATATTTTCCATCATAGCAACAATAATTTCTATAAGAAAAATAAATGTAAACAAAGAAACACCAAATATTATAGGTAGTTTTACCTCTTTTAATATATATTTTTCAACTATTTTCATTCATTATTCTCCCCTAAAGAATTTTTTTGATATAAGAATCTACTGTTTCCTTCTCCTTTATATCTTCCATTTTCCCTTTTAACTCTTCCGGTATATATTGATATATATAACTTTCAGTTTCATTATAAAATTCTACTACTTTACTTTTATCAGTCTGTTTTTTAACTAAACTGTTAAACTTTGACACTAACAATAATATTGCAATTATTATTGAAGATATAACAATCCCTTTCATTAGGGCTAATATCCCTCCACCTATTCTATTAATAACATTTTTCTCTTGCCCAATTAAAATTTTATTAATATATTTTACTATAAAAATTAGTAAACAATACAATACGACAAAGACAATGATATACCCTTTTGTTTGATTTATCCCTGGATAGTGAGATTTTAAACTCTCTACTAAAATAGGTGTCATATAACTAGAACCTAAAAATACTCCAATAAGCCCAAAAATAGAGATAAATTCAACAAAAAATCCCAGTGTAAAACCTGAAATTAAAAAGAAAAATAGAATTATAGTTATAATTATATCTATTGTCATTTTAGTTTTCCACCACCTTAATCCATAAAGCTTTTAAATATAAAGTCTCAGGAACATGTAAAATCCAAGGATGATCTTCAGGTTGATAATTCACACCAATAACCTGCACTAATTTATTATTTTTTGAAGCAGCCATTCTAGTCACTTCAATTAAATCTTGCAACGAAATATGATATGCACAAGTTATTACTCCTAAAATCCCGCCATCATTTAGCATTTTAAAACTTTGATTGCATAAATCATAGAAAAAATCTCTTCCTCTTGGAACATCTATTCTTTTCTTAACTAAACTAGGAGGATCTAAAGTAATTATATCATATTTATCCCCTCTCTCTGACATAGTTTTTAGAAGCATAAATGCATCCCCTTCTGAAGTACTAAATTCATTTCCAAATTCATTTAACTGATAGTTTTCATGACATAATTTCAGTGCATGGGGTTCTTTATCTATTGCTACTACTTTTTGTGCCCCCTCTTTTAAAGCTGCGATTGAAAATCCACCACTGCTAGAGAATACATCTAAAAATCTTGTTTTATCACTGATATATTTTCTAATAAATTTTCTTGAATCTCTTTGGTCTAAAAAGAATCCAGTTTTTTGCCCATCAACTATATCTATATAGTATTTTAAACCATTATCTTCCATAACAATTCTTTCTGGTATTTCCCCATATATTATACCAGTTTTTTGTTCTACTCCCTCAATGGTTCTGTTCTCTACATCACTTCTTTCATAAATCCCTTTAGGTTTAAATATTTTTTTTATAGCATTAATTATTTCCTGTCTAAAAGTGTCTATTCCTGAATTTCTGAATTGTACAGAGATATATTTATCAAATTTATCAATTATTAAACCTGGTATCCCATCTGCTTCTGAATAAAAAGCTCTCACACAGTTAGTTTCATTCAATATCTCTTTTCTTTTTTCATACGCTTTTTTTATTTTTGATTGAATAAACTCTTTATCTATAGTTTCCTCTTTATGAGTTAAAATTCTCACATATGCAGATGTTCCCTCTGTTACATAACCTCTTCCTACAAATTTTAAATCTCTCATACAAACATCTACAATCTCTCCATTTTTAGGAGTACCTTGTACTGAATGAATATCATCTTTAAAAACATTTGGATAAAAATTTAATATTTTTTTTTCTTTTCCATCTTCTAAAATAATTCTTGCCATATTTTCTCCTTTTTCCACTATTTTCAAAAAACAGTGGAAAAGGGTACACTATTATACCCTTCTCAAATTTTTAAATACTGTTTTTTATAGTATTTTGTCTAATATTATACTAATATTTTTTCTTCATAATCATCATCATCTTCTTTGAACTCTATACTCCCTTTCCCATCTCTATCTTTATCCATTAAATACAGTAAAGGTGTTGCTATAAATATAGATGAATATGTTCCTGCTGTAATTCCGATAATTAGTGTTACAATGAAAGTTTTAAGTGAATCTCCACCAAATATTAAAATTGCCAGTGCTGCTAATAGAGTTGTTACAGATGTATTTATAGATCTTACCATTACATCATTTAAACTCAAATTTAGTATCTCACCAAAGCTCATATTTGCTTTATTTTTATCTTTTAATTTTTCTCTGATTCTATCAAATATTATAATAGTATCATTAATCGAATATCCTAAAATTGTCAAAGTTGCAGCTATGAACTCTGTATTAACTTCATATCTTAAATAAGCAATAACCCCTAAAGCTATCGTTACATCATGTACTAAAGATAATATTGCAGCTATTGCGAATTTAAATTCATATCTCATAGTTATATATAAAGTTATCAGTCCACACCCTATAATAAGTGACCAAGCTGCTGCCGTTTTTAAATCTTTTCCTACACTAGCTCCAACTTTTTCTGTCTTTTCAAGTTTATAAGTACCTAGCTCTTTCATATTTTCAATAAACTTATCTTTATCATTTTCCTGCATCTCTTGAGTTCTGATAATAACTACGTTATCTTCTGAAATCTGAACTTTTCTAGCATTTGGATTCAATTGTACATACTCTTTTGACATGTTATCTAAATGATTATTTATTTCAATAAGTGATATATTTTTTTCATATTTTAACTGAAAAAGGTTTCCACCTGTAAAATCTATTCCATAATTTAACCCTTTTGTAAATAACATGATTAATGATAGTATAACACCTATAAGACCTATGCCTATATAAAGTTTACTCTTTTTTACAATTTCAATACTACGCATTTTCTCCCCCTTTTTTTATTCCAAATAGCTCTGGCTTAGTAAGGTTAAATACCTCTATAAAAGTAAGAAGTAATGCTTTTGTCAATGTCAATGCTGTAAACATTGAAGCTATAGTCCCTATGGTAAGTGTTACTGCAAAACCTTTTACTGCTCCTGTACCAAATATAAATAAAACTGTTGTTATTAGTAAAGTTGTTACTTGTCCATCAAAAATTGAAGAAAACCCTTTTGAAAATCCTGCATCGATAGCTCCTTTTACAGTATTCCCAAATTTTAGTTCATCTTTAATCCTTTCAAATATAATAACGTTTGCATCTACTGCCATTCCTATAGATAAAATAATTCCTGCTATCCCTGGCAGTGTTAAAGTAGCATCTATGAAATTTAATGCTCCAAAAGTTATAGCTCCAAAAGATAACAGTGCTAAAATTGCTATGATTCCTGGTAATCTATATAAAACAAGCATAAATAAACCTATAAGTGCTACGGCTAAAATTCCGGCTTTTGCACTTTGAGCTATAGATTCATCACCTAAAGATGCTCCTACCGTTCTTGTTTCAACTATTTCAGCTTTAACAGGAAGGGCTCCTGCATTTAAAAGAGTTGCTGTAGCTTTTGCTTCCTCTACTGTATAGCTTCCTGAAATAACCCCATTTCCACCTGCAATTTCTGTATTTATCATAGGTGCTGTTTGAATTTTTCCATCTAATGTTATTGCTAATTTTTTCCCTATATTATTTCTCGTTATTTCAGCAAATTTTACTGCACCCTCTTGAGTCATTTCAAATTGAATTTGAGGTCTTCCTAAATTATCATAAGAAACTGCTGCTTTTTTTAAAGCTGATCCTGTCAGAAGAGTCTCTCCTAAAGTTCCATCCTCATTTTGAATTTTAAATTCCATCAGAGCTGTTTTCCCTATCATTTGTACAGCTTCTTCTGTATTTTCCACTCCTGGCAGTTCAATTATTACTCTGTTGTTTCCTGTTTTTTGAACTGCTGATTCAGCAACTCCCATTCCATTTATTCTTCTATCTAAAACTTCTACAAGTCTGTCCATAGATTGCGGATCTAATTTAGTATCTTTTTCTTCCGCTTCTAAAACTGCATATACTCCACCTTTAAGGTCTAATCCTAATTTTATCGGCTTTGTAAATGTTATATATGCAGCACAAAAAACTACTGCAAGAGAAAAAAATAGTTTCATTAATGTAGATTTTTTCATTCTTATCTGTGTATGATAACCCTTTTTATCATACCCTCCTATTCTTAGTGTCTTTTCATTTCTAAAAAACTTTGAAGTATTATAGCAGCTGCAACTTTATCAACTACTTTTCTTTTCTCTAAAGCCCCTTTTGTTCCTTGTTCAGTCAATATTCTGTCTGCAGAAACTGTAGTAAGCCTTTCATCCACTTCAAAAATTTCTAGTCCCTCTATATTTTTTTTTAATTTTTCAATATATTCTCTAACTTTTTCTACTTGACGTTTTTCTGTTCCATCTAAACTTTTTGGTATTCCTACTACTAGTTTTTTTGTATTTTCTTGTATACATAACTCTTTTATTCTTTGAACAGATTTTTGTTTTTTTCTGTCAATAACTTCTAAGGGTGTAGCTACAATCCCTAAAATATCAGATTTAGCTACACCTATTCTTACATCACCTATATCTAATGCTAAATATTTTTTATTCATATTTTCCCTTTTATTAAGAATATTACTTCACAAACTATTAAATATTTAATAATTTAACCAGCGTCTCTTTTACAGTGCTCAGAGCTTCACACACTTTATCCCCGTCTTTTCCACCAGCTTGTGCAAAATCAGGTCTTCCACCACCATTTCCACCAGCTATTTGTGCAGCAACTTTAACTAAATCTCCTGCTTTAACTTTAGCTGTTAACTCTTTTGTAACACCTATAGCAAAAATCGCTTTTTCAGAGTCACTACCTAATACTACAACACAGTTTTGGAATTTATCTTTAGCTTTATCCACAATCTCTCTTAAATAATCGCTGTCTTTCCCTTTGAAATTTTTAACAAGAACTTTTACATCTCCAAAATTCTCCATATCAGCAAATATAGCATCAGCTTCATATGAAGCTAATTTAGCCTTTAATTTTTCTAACTCTTTATTGCTGTTTCTAAGTTGCTCCAATGTTGCTTCAACCCTATTTTCCAAATTTTCTAAATCTGTTTTTAAAATCTTAGCAGAGTTTCTTGCAATTCTTTCATATTCAAAGAATGTTTCATAAGCTTTAACACCTGTCTGTGCTTCTATTCTTCTAGTTCCTGCAGCTACTCCTGTCTCGTTGATTATATTGAATACTGATATTTCAGAAACATTATTTATATGTGTTCCACCACATAACTCTATAGAATATCCTTCTAAATTTGCTACTCTAACATTACTTCCATATTTATCACCAAAAAGAGCTACTGCACCTTTTAATTTAGCTTCATCCATACTCATCTCTTCAACTTTCATCTGTAAAGCTTCAGATATTTTTTTATTAATAATTTTTTCAATATACTCAATTTGTTCCTCTGTTAAGGCTTCATAGTGAGTAAAATCAAATCTTAATCTATCTTCATCCACTACAGATCCAGCCTGCTGCACGTGACTACCTAAAAGATCTTTTAAAGCTTTATGAAGTAGATGCGTTGCTGTGTGGTTTTTAGCTATATTAGTTCTTCTTTCTTTATCTACGATTAAATGATATTGCTCACCAACTTGTGGTTCTTTATCACCAGTAACTCTCTCTGTTATGTGCATATAGATGTCTTTTTTCTTTTGAACATCTAAAACTCTATATGAGTTAGTCCCAGAACTGATAACACCTCTATCTGATACTTGTCCACCTGATTCAGCATAAAATGGAGTCTCATCAAATATAAGAATATATTTCTCATCATCTGTTTTTCTTGCATTTAAAAGTTTTCCATTAGTTTTTAAATTTTCATACCCTTTAAAATTTGTAACTCCATATTTATCATAAAACTCTTCTATGAAAGAATCTTGCCCTTTTTCCATAATAATTTTTCTAGAAGAACGTGCTTTTTCTCTCTGTTCTTCCATTTTTTCATCAAACTCGGATTTTAAAACTATTATTTTTTCCCCTTCACAGAACTCTTCTATAAGTTCAAAAGGGAATCCGAATGTATCATAAAGCTTAAATGTTACATCACCAGATAGTTTATTCTCACCTTTTTCTCTAATTTTTTTAATCTCTTCATTTACAAGAGTTATCCCTTGGTCTATTGTTTTAAAGAAAGCCTCTTCCTCGATTTTAACTATTTTTTTTATGTGGTCTGCATTTGAGATAATGTCTGGATAAGCTTCCCCCATTATTTCAACAACTTTATCTACCATTTTATATAAAAATAATTCTTTGCACCCTAAAAGTCTTCCATGTCTTACAGCTCTTCTTAATATTCTTCTTAAAACATAACCTCTACCCTCATAAGACGGCATTACACCATCATTTATCATAAAAGTTATTGCTCTACTATGATCTGTTATAACTTTTAATGAGAAATCTTTCTCAGGTGAATCTTTATATTTTACATTTGTTAACTCTCCAACCCTTTCTAAAATTGGAAACAATAAATCTGTTTCAAAGTTGTTAGACTTACCTTGTACCATAGCTGCAACTCTTTCAAGTCCAGCACCTGTATCTATATTTTTCTTAGGAAGAGGCTCTAGGCTTCCATCCTCCATTCTGTTCCACTCTGTGAAAACTAAATTCCAAATCTCTATAAATCTATTGTCTGTTCCAGGATCTCCTAATTTTGAATTTTCATCTCCACCATAAGTTACCCCTAAATCTACATGTATCTCTGAGCATGGACCACAAGAACCTGTTGGCCCTGCAGCCCACCAGTTTTCGTCCTCTCCCATTCTTACTATTCTCTCTTTTGGGAAGTTACACTTTTCTATCCAGATTTGTTCAGCTTCATCATCTGTTGTAAAAACTGAAACCCACATCTTATCTTTAGGTAACCCTAAAACCTCTGTTACAAACTCCCAAGACCATATAATAGCCTCTTCTCTAAAATAATCTCCAAAAGAGAAGTTTCCTAGCATTTCAAAAAATGTATGGTGTCTTGCTGTTCTTCCAACATTATCTAAATCATTTGTTCTTATACATTTTTGATAAGTCGTCACTCTTGGGCAAGGAGCCTCTTTTTGTCCTAAAAAATACGGTTTAAATGGAACCATTCCAGCTACTGTTAGTAGAAGTGTTGGATCATCTGGTATTAGTGAAGAACTTTCAAAGTGTTTATGCTGTTTATCTTTAAAAAACTCTATAAATTTTTTTCTTATTTCATTACCTTTCATAATTGTGTATCTCCTTATTCTAGTTAAAGTTTATAAATTATATTATATAATATTTTAAGAAGTTTTTCTATTGATTTTATTATAATTTCTAGTCTAACTTAAAGTTTTCTCCAAGATATACTTTTCTAGCCTGCTGGTTCTGCTCTATCTCTTTTGGAGTTCCACTAATTAATACTTTTCCATTAGCCATTATATATGCTTTATCAGTTATAGTTAAAGTCTCTTTCACTGAGTGGTCAGTTATTAATATCCCTAAACCTCTCTTTTTTAAATAAATTATTATCTGTTGAATATCTTCTACAGCTATAGGATCTACCCCTGCAAAAGGCTCATCCAAAAGGATAAAATCTGGGTTATTTGCTATTGTTCTTGCAATTTCAACCCTTCTTCTCTCTCCACCTGACAAAGAGTACCCCATTGATTTACGGACATGAGTCAGTTTAAACTCTTCTAACAATTTATCCATCGTTTCTACTTGCGTCTTTTTATCATAGTTTTTCATCTCTAATATAGCCATTATATTCTCTTCTACTGTTAAATTTCTAAATACTGATGGCTCTTGCGCTAAATACCCAATTCCTAGATTAGCCCTTTTAAATATGGGAGCATCAGTTATATCTTGTTCATTGTAAAAAACTCTTCCTGACTCTGGTTTTACAATCCCTGTAATCATATAGAAAGTTGTAGTCTTCCCTGCACCATTAGGTCCTAAAAGTCCTACTATCTCACCTTTATTTACCTCTATGCTAACTTCATTAACAACTTTTCTGTTTTTATATGATTTTGATAGATTTTCAGCTACTAAACTTATCATATTGTAACTCTCCTTTCCTTAACTGAATTTTTAAAACTATTTTTTCTTATAATCTACTCTCACTTTATCTCCAGTAGCTCTAGCTTTTTTAGTATCCATGTTGTAAATTACTTTATCTGCATAAAGTATAGCTTCAGGGGAATCTATAACAGCATTATCTTCTAACTCTGCTACATTTTCTTTAGTTAATATCTTCCCTTTCTCCCCTTTTCCTATTGTTGAGCCTTTTTTAGGATCATTGCTTACAACAACAACATCTTCATATAAATAGATAGTATCTTTTTTTGTATGGAACTCCATTTTATTAGCTTCCATTGTTTTATCCCCTTTTACAGGATCAACTTTTACAGCTTTAGGTCTATGCAGTGATGTTGCAATATTAGTAATTAGATCCATATCTGAGTATTTAGAATATAGTGTCATATCCTGTTTCTTTATAGTGGAATTATCAACAAGTTCTATTCTCTTAAGTTTATAGCTATCCCCTTCTTTAATATAATGAGTCTTTACTATGTCACCTGCATATTCAATAGGAACACCATCTTTATCATAAGTTTTACCTTTGGCATTTCCTATAAAATCAACTGTTTTATTTAAATTACCATTAACTTTATCAGATTCAAAACTCTCTTTTTTTGTAGATAATGCCGATACTTTTCCACCTTTTACATCTCCAGTTATATTATTCATAACAATATCCACACCATTTAAAGTCCACTCTGCATTATTTGCTATATACGGCCCTTTCGATTCAGCTCTCTCCTCTTTGCTGTTGTAGAATAAGTTATCCCCTTTAATTACCATTCCGTTCTCTTCAACTACTGCATTTTTTATTAGATGTATTAACTCTTTGCCGTAAAAATATTCAACTTTATCAGATTGAGCTCTGTATTTTTCATTGTTTGCTTTGAAATTATCCCCATATATACACTCATTTTTAGTATCAATTATAGGGTTTAATATATCTAAATTAGAGATTCCATCATCAGATTTTATATTTGTCTGCTCTAATATTCTGATTTTTTCATCTTTAAATGAATATGAGGCTTTTGAAACTTTTGTAGAATAAACTCCACTTCTTATAGCAACATTTCCAATAAGATCTGCAAACTCTCCATTCTTTATCTCTGCTCTATCCCCTACTAAATCGATTTTTTTCTCTTCATTCACTAGATGGATATCTTTTTTTATCTCTCCAACCCCTGTTTCAGTATTATAAACAATACCTACACCTGTTGTTGTATTCCCTTTATCTACATATACAAAACTTTTCTCTGTTGTAAAATCTTTTGTTGTAAGGTTGTATACCCCTTCTGTTGAAGTAAACTCTGATGTTTTATCTTTAGAAGTTATTTTATACTCTTCTGGAAATAACATTACATTTTGTACACCATTATATAAGACTTTAGAAGTTGTAATTACTTTATCTTTTGTATAAATAACAACATCTTTAGCGTTCCCCTCTTTTGTCACATCATTGTAATACAACTCTTTAGCCGTACCATTCTTATCTTTATCACTAAATTTAAATGGTGTATCTATTTTTAACTCTCTTGTTTTATTATCAAAATTAACTTTTTTACTTTCTATCATCCCGTCTTTAGTTTTATATACTACATCTTTATTTATAGCATATGCATCCATTATTTCAGTTTCTGAATTATATACAACTTTATCTGCTGTACCAACATCTCCTTCTTTAGAAATTACCGATACATTCCCTAACATCGTTAAATTTTTAGATTTTGTGTCGTAATTACCATTATCACTATATATTTTATAAGTTTCATCAGCACCATTAATAGGCCCATAAAAATCCAAAACATCTGACATAGATTTTTTTTCTATTTTATCAAGCTTAATATCAAAACCATTAACTTTCATAGAAACATTTTTAGTGACTAGCATAGACTCTTCTGCTTGATTATAAGATAAGTTTTCAGCAAAAAGTTGAGCATCACCATAACTTACAGTATAAGGGTCAAAAGTTTCTAAAATTTTAGTATTTAAGTCATAATTAAGCTTTTTGAACTCTCCTGATAATTTTTTACCATCTTTCTCAGTAACTTCTTTTCCAATAAGGTGCACATTATCATATAAAACAGCTACTTTCATATCATCAACATAATGACCTATATCTCCAATAACTTTTATCTTTTCGTTTTCTAATGTAACATCTTTTTTTAAATCTATATAACTCATTTTACTATCAGTTTTGAACTCTTTTCCTGATACACTTAATTTTTTTTCTTTATTTTCTACAAAAACTCCAGTAACTGAAGTTATTTCATCTTTTAATTTATCATATTTTATGTTTTCAGCTTTAAAGCTCCAACCATTCGGTGAAATCCCTAATATATTAGAACTTAAGGCTAAATTTCTAGCTTTATCTAAAAAAGCATTATCTCCAGATAAAAGCATATCTTTTACTTTAGCTTTGGCTAACTCAAAAGAGCTCTCCCCTTTATCTATGTAGTCCAACTGCTTTCCAGCATCTATAATATAATCTTCACTAGTATATTTTACTCCCACTGTTTCTATTATTTTTTCTTTTAAAGTATCTTCTTTTTCATCTCCATAATAGTTTAAATACCCTAATATTAATAAAACTACTGCACCTATTTTATAATACAGTTTTTTCTTATCTTCCATTTTTTCACCTATCCTAATATATTTTTAAGTTCATTCAGTTTTAAAAATGCATCTACAGGGGTTAAATTATTTACGTCTAAATTTTTTAATTTTTCAACTACTATTTTTTCAACTTTTAAAAGGTCTTGATCTACCGGTTCTTGAATGCAGTGAATTTTCATCTCCTCTTTATCCAATGATTCCTCTTCTGAAAATAGTGTTCCAAATAGATTTAATTGCTCACCACTCATTTTTTTGTTCACAATCTCTCTTTGCTCTTCTAATATCTTCAAAATTTTACGTGATCTTTCTAAAACCTCTTTAGGCAGCCCTGCTACTCTAGCAACCTCTATTCCATATGATTTATCTGCTCCACCACAAACAATCTTTCTGAGAAAAGTAATTTCATCTTTCTCCTCTTTTACCTCTATTCTATAATTACAAGCTCTTGAAAGCTCATTTTCAAGCTGTGTAAGCTCATGATAGTGAGTAGCAAAAATTGTTTTAGCACCTATTACATTGTGAATATACTCGCTAATAGATGTTGCAATTGATATCCCGTCAAATGTTGAAGTTCCCCTTCCAATCTCATCAAGAATTATAAAAGATTTTTCTGTAGCACTATTTAATATCCCTGCCATCTCACTCATCTCTAACATAAAAGTAGATTGCCCAGATACTAAATCATCTGATGCTCCAATCCTTGTAAAAATCTTGTCTACAATTGAAATTTTAGCGTAATCTGCAGGTACATAACACCCTATATGAGCCATTAAAATTATTAAAGCAACCTGTTTCATATAAGTTGATTTTCCAGACATATTTGGTCCTGTTAATATAAGTAGATTTTTTTCTTTATCTAAAAAAAGATCATTTTTAACAAACTCCTCTTTTTTTATAAGTTTTTCAACAACAGGGTGTCTTCCACCTCTTATCTCTAATTCATACCCATCTGTAATCTCAGGCTTTATATATCTGTTTTTTAATGCACATTCTGAAAATGTAGAAATAACATCTATATATGCAATTTCTTCTGCCATTTTTTGTAAATAATTTCCAAAACTCTTAATCTCTTTTGAAACTTCCTTGAACAGCTCATATTCTAAAGACTCTATTCTTTCTTTTGCATGAAGAACTTTCTCTTCATACTCTTTTAATTCCGGTATTATATATCTTTCTGCGTTAGATAAAGTCTGTTTTCTAGTATAATAATATGGAACTAACTCTTTATTCGAGTTTGTTATCTCTATAAAATAACCAAAAATCTTATTGTATTTTATCTTTAAATTTTTGATTCCAGTTTTCTCTCTCTCCCTATTCTCTATAGCTAAAATATAATCTTTTCCTTGTGTAGAGATAATATGAAGTTCGTCTAAATCACTATTATAACCTGATTTTATCATCCCTCCCTCTCTCACTGAAAAAGGTGGCTCATCTACTATAGCTTGATCAATTATGCTGTAAACTCTTTTTAAAACTTCACTTGGAACAGTTAAAAATTTATTGTTGCCTGTTAAATTTCCTAAATCTAAAACTTGTTTTATAGATTTTTTTAATGCTGATATGTCTTTGGCATTATCATTTTCCATGTATAGCTTTCCTAAAATTCTTTCTATATCATATACATCTTTAAGAGCTGCTCTTACTTCTTCTCTCAATAAAGCTTCTTTTATGAAAAAACCAACATCTTTATAACGCTCTTCTAAAACCATCATGTTTTTTAAAGGATTTTTTATATAATTTTTTAAAAGTCTGCTTCCCATTGATGATTTACATTGATCTAAAACCCAAAACAGAGTTCCAAAAGTTGAATTTTCTCTTACATTTTCAAAAATATCTAGATTTTTCTGAGTTGTAACATTTAATTCTACTATCTCTTTAGAACTTATATAATTGATTTTTTTTACTGGAAGAGGGTTCCCTTTTTGTAATTCAATTACATATTTTAAAACAGTTGCTGATATATCTATGCAATTTGATTTCCCATAAAGATTAAAACCTTCTAAAGTTCCTACTTTAAAAAATTCTTTTAAATACTCTTCTGGTTTTTTTACCCAGTCAACTATAGTTATTAATATATTTCTTGTTAAAGATTGCTCCTTTAACCCTTTATTAATTAAATCATATGTGTTTTTATCCAAAACAATCTCTTTAGGGGATATTTTATTTATTTCAGAGTATAATGACAACATTTTAAACTCACTTGTACTAAACTCCCCAGTTGTTATATCTATATAACTTATAGCCGCCATATCATCATTAATTTTTATCCCAAGGAGATAGTTATTGCTTTTTTCATCTAAATATTCAGTATCTATCACAGTTCCTGGGGTTATTACCCTAACAACATCCCTTTTTACAATTCCAACTGCTGTTTTAGGATCTTCTATCTGCTCACATATGGCTACTTTATACCCTTTATTTATAAGCTTAGCAATATACCCATTAGATGAATGAAATGGAACTCCAGCTAATGGCACTTCCTGATTTTTTTCTTTATTTCTACTTGTAAGAGTCAGTCCTAACTCTTTAGAAGCTATAACTGCATCATCAAAAAACATCTCATAGAAATCACCTAATCTAAAAAAAAGAACACTATCCATATATCTGCTTTTTATTTCTTTATACTGCGTCATTAATGGTGTATCTGCTGTTTTCAAAACTCCACCGCCCTATTTAACTCTTTTGCACTCTCAAGAATAGCTATTACCTCATCATAATCATCAGTACTGTTAATTGCATTTTTTATATCTGCTGCAAATTTTATCCCTTTCACATACCAGCACAGATGTTTTCTAAGTTCAAAAATAAATTTTCTTTCAGGATTCTCCTCTCTCGCCATCTTAACATGCTTTAACGCCATATTTATCCTATCTTCAACTGTAACTTTTGTTCTTACTTCACCATACTCTAACATCTCTCTTATCTCTCTGATTAGCCATGGGTTTCCGCATATACCTCTAGCTAACATAACTCCATCAACACCTGAAAGCTTTATTCTCTCTATTGCATCTTCAGCTGTGTATATATCGCCATTCCCAATTACAGGGATAGACACAGATTCTTTTATCTCTTTTATAATATTCCAATTTGCCTTCCCAGAGTACATCTCCTCTCTTGTTCTCCCGTGTACAGTTATATGTTTGCATCCAACCTCTTCAGCAATTTTAGCTATTTCTAGGTAATGTCTAGTTCCTCTACTTCCAACTCTTATTTTTACAGAGATATCTGTTTCAGGTTTTAAATTTTTTCTCATAGCAAGAAGTAACTCTTTTATAACTTCAGGCTCTTCAACTAAAGCAGCTCCAAACCCATTTTTAGTAATCTTTGGCATTGGACATCCACAATTTAAATCGATGTGTTTTACCCCTAGACTCTCAATATATTTAGCACTAAAAATAATTTTATCTACATCTCTTCCAAAAATTTGGACAGCTTCACCCTCTCTAATTTTCAATATTTGATCTACTGTTTTATCATTCAGCATCTGCAAAGCGTTTATACTTACCATCTCTGTAAATATCATATCTGGTTTAAACTCTTTTAGTATCCCTCTATATGTATAATCTGTCACTCCCGCCATTGGAGCTATATATATTTTCATAATATTACCACTACCTTCATTTTCACTAGTCTATCATAAAATTTTAACATATTTTTATGTTTTTTTCAAATATCTTACCTTTCTAAGGAGATTTTACAGCATTTTTCTTCAAAAAATTTTCAAAAGAAAAAGAGGCTTTCGCCTCATTTCCCTATAAAATTTTGAGTCCATACATATTTATTCTGAGTATCCCGTGAAATTCCCATCTCAGTAAATTTAGGATTCATTATATT
>JAGNZR010000001.1:20455-34682 GCA_017984315.1 Fusobacteriaceae bacterium
TCTTAATTAATATTTTATCTATCCTTCTAAGTTCATTATTTTTAGTCATAACCTCATACTCATTATACACAATATCCCACTCTTTTGAAAATATATTTTTATTATTTTCTAAGGTTTGCTTTAATGATTCCCCTTCTAATATCTCTTTTAATTTACTATAACCTAATACTCCACCATATTGTGATAATGTCTTCATTTTAGCGCTTTCTATATCTTCTGAAGTTAAAGAGTTTAAATTTTCTAAATAATAGTGTATTATAGTCCCTATTGTTTTACTCTCTTCTGTGGAGATAGAGAATTCCGAAAATTCATTTTTGATTTTTTCTCTATTTTCTGTTAATATCTCTTCACTTAACTGTAAAGGGGAGAAATTTAATTCTAAAACTCTATTATTTAATTCAATACCCTCTTCATCATTTTCACTTTCATTCTCAACTCTATTTACTTTAGTCCTATCTAAAATCCCACTTATATTTTCTATATTTTTTAAAGCATGATGCAATATATTGTTATTTTTTAAATCTGTCTCTTTTCCATTTGAATCAACTGTTTTGTCATTTTTTAAAAAAATAAATAGATTTTTTTTAGCACGAGTCATTGCTACATACCAGTTATTAAGCTCTTCTTGATTTTTTTTATACTCCTCTCTGATAATATATTCAAAATCATCTTTTCCAGTACGCTCTTTGAAATTAGAGATAATTTTTCTATGTTTAGAATTACAAATTATAAAATTTTTGGCATATTCAAAATTAGAATCAAGCTCCAAATAAAAATTCAATTCTCCATTATTATTCCCATTAGAGCTAGGATTATGAATATAAATAACAGTGTCATACTCTAACCCTTTTGATCCATGTATTGTTGATAATGTAACTGAATTGCTCTCCTCCATACTTACTTGAGCAAACTCAGGATTATTAGGATTTATATCAGCTTTGAATATTAAATCTCCTAATGAATCATAATCTTTAGTAATCTCTAAAAATCTATAATAATTTTTTATATCTGTATTTCCATTATATTTTTTCAAAACTTCAAAAGCTGAAAAAATATCAATTATAAAGCTCTCTATTTTTCCATCGGATTCATTATATTTAATTTTTATTTTTTTTATAGTTGATAACATCTGGTTGATTCTGTCATCTTCCATAATAAAAGCTTCATTTTCTCCGTTTAAATATAGCAAAATATCTTTTTCATTTTTTAATACATCTTTTAAAAGTTCTGAATCAATCATTATTAAATCAGATCTCAAAAACTCTAAAAGTGAGAAAAAACTATTATATGCCAGATATTTAAGAAGTTTAAAAATCGCATCATTGACTCTATGAATAAATATATTAGATTTAGATTTCAATATATAAGAGATTTTATTATCTGACAATACTGTGGCTATCTCTGACAAATCTTTACCTGTCCTTGCAATTATAGCAATTTCTTTATAGTTCCCTTGAAATTTATTTAAAAGCGTTTCAGCTACTATCTCATAGAAATTTCCCATTTCAGCAAGAAGAACCTCCCCATCAATTATCTCTATATACCCACTCTCTTCTTTAGAAGCTTTTACAGGTAAGAAATCCCATTTTAGACCGATATTTTCAATATTTTCTCCATATAATTTTGAACAATTTTGAAACACTTTATTAGTAAACTCTATAACACCCTTATCACTTCTATAAGAGGTATCTAAATTTTCCTCTTCTGCATTCAAGATAATTGAAAGTTTTTCAAAAAGCTCTTTTTCTCCACCCCTCCAACCATAAAGGCTCTGCTTTTCATCTCCAACACAGAATACATTTTTAGTTTTTGTTGCAACCCCTTTCAATATCTTCCATTGAAGCACAGAGGTATCTTGAAACTCATCTATAAATAAAGTGGTGATTTTAGAATCAAAAATCTGCTTAAAATATTCAGTTATCTCTCCCTCTTTAAAAAGATTTAACTTCTCATCTTTATAGTGCTTAAAAGTATACATTGTCACATCTTGAAATGAGAGTTTTCCCTCTTTTACCTTTAATTCATCATAAATATTGTATAGTTCATCAATAAATTCCAATACACTTTTTTCATAAGGGATTATCTCATTGATATAAATATCAACAGAGATAACTCCTCTTAATTCATTCATTAAAATTAATAATTGGTTATATTCCCCATCCACCCCTTTTAATCTAGTATTTATACTTCTTCCATTCCAAATATTGCTTTCTAAAAAGTCAGTTGTACTATTATCTACAAAATTTAATTTTTCTTCTGAAGATAGATCCAAATAATGTTTATACTTTTCCCCTACATAAGATTCTAAGGCTCTAGTTGGCCCTTTTACATCTCTTATTTTTCCAATTACAAGAAGTATCTCTTCTATAATTTCAAATTTACTTCTTCCACTATTTTGAGTAATCCTTTTCTCTAAAGAGAGAGCTGACTCTTTTAGCACTAAATATTTCCATCTTTCAGCTAGAATACTTTTAAAAGCAGCAGCATAATTATCCACATTTTTTTCAAAATTACTATCTAAAAACTCTTTGAAAATATTAAATTTTTTCTTGTCTTTAAAAATTATTTCCAATATCTCAAAATTAATTTTTTCCTCTTCATCTTGGTCTATTATAGTATAATTTTCTATACCTAAATGTGGTGCAATAACCCCTCTAAAAATCTTTCCGATAAAACTGTCTATAGTGTAAATTTTTAAATCATCTAACTGGGAGTTTACCTCTTCATTTATTTTTTTTATTTTTTCAACATCAAATTTTACTTCAGGATAAAGCTGTAGAATAGATTTTATCAAGCTTTCTTTATCTTTTTTTTCATCTTCATCTGAAAAATCTGATGAAAGTAGTTTTAAAAATTTAACTACCCTTTCTATTATCTCACTTGTAGCTTTTTTAGTAAAAGTCATAACCAATATATCTTTATAACTCTCCCCTTTTAAAAGGGCAACTATATATTCAATTGAAAGTCTATATGTTTTTCCAGTTCCAGCACTAGCTTTTAATATTTTTTTTCCCATACTGATTAACTCTCCCTTCTACAGATATTAAAAAAATTACAATATTCACAATCCCCTTTTTTTGTTGCCAATGTGTAAATTTTATTTGATAAAAAACTTTGGATAGACTCTTTTAAGGATTCACAAGTTAATCTCTTTTTACGTTCCTTTTCATCAGATTCAAACTTCCCTTCAAAAGCATTAAAAATAATTTTTTCAGCAGCTTCAGAATTTCCAAACAGTAAAATTGAGTAAAAATCTAACTGTCCCTCTTTTGCTTTTCCTGTCTTATAATCTATTATCACTTTTCTATTTTGGCTCTCGATTAATAAATCCACTTTCCCATTTAATTTTACAGGTACTGACTCATTTAAAAATACTTTTTTTTCATCTTTTTCTGTTTCAGGAGCAAATTTTATAATTTTATCCTCTTTAAATTTTTCTCTTAAATACTTATAAAGTTCAATAGTATTGTATTTAATATTTTTCAACAAAATCTCTTTCATATAATTATCTAAATACAATGGGATCTTATACCTATTTTTTTTAATTACTGATTTTAACTGCTCATCAATTAAAATTTCATCTATAAAAAAATCCCCTTTTAATATCTTATCTTCCATTTTTCTAGCTATATTTTCTAAAAAATCATGTGTAAAATTACCTAAAAATTTTGATGAGAGTCCATTTTCTAAACTTTCCTTTACATCAGAAATTTTCATCATATTTTCCATATAATACTTAAACTCGCACTTAATCATATTATCGTAAGAATATGGAGCTAAATACATACAAGTTTTCCTCTTTTGAATAAAATCTTCTATAATGTCTTTTCCAAAATTCCACTCTTTCTCTTTAAAGTTTGGCAAAATTCCATTTTTTAAAGAGTTTCCAAAAAGAGTTACACACTCCCCTAAACTCAATTTAGGGTTTTTTATCTCAATATTATAATGCTCTATTATCTCCTTTAAAAATGGGGATATTTTAGAGTCCACACCATTCTCTTTAAAATATATTTCGCATCTGCTACTTGAAAAAATAGCTTTAAAAAATCTGTATTTAGATTCATTTCTCTCTTGTTCCTTTGTCCTCAATCCATTCTCTCTTTTTTGAAATTCAGTTAAGAAAGATGTTCCACTTAAATTTCCCGGTAAATTTCCATCCTCTATATCAGTTAGGCATACTTCGCTGTTATGATATCTACAAATCTCTTCAAAAGGGTTTATATACCCTTTAAATTCATAACCACTATAATTTAAAAAATTTAATTTTATATTTTTCATATCATCAATAATAAGATTATATATCCCTAAAGGCACATTATCTGGAAATAACTCCTTAAATGTTATATTTAAATCTGCTATTTCACATGATTTTGCTAAAGAAAAGGCTAACGTTAACTTTTCAAAAATATCGCTGTGCTTCTCTCCAGCTATTTTTAAAAGCTGACACCTCTCTTTAAAAAATTTAAAAAACTCTTCAACAGTTGTAAACTCCTGTATTTGACAAATATCATCATATATCATCATTAAAATATTAGTAATTTTTAAATCTTTAAAATTTTCAAAATCTCTCATTCCTACAACTTCTGGTGAAAAATATTTAAAATCATTTGCTATTATTTCATAAAAATTTTTTATATCTGATTCCTCTATATTATAATTAATTTTAAATCCTATACTATTTATACAAGTATTTACAGTATGTAAATTTAAAGAGTTATCTAATCTCGGCTCACTTGTAGATAAAATTTTACACTGTGCATCAAAAAAACTATAGATCTCTGTTTTATCTAAAGTATCCCTTAAATTAGATAAAAAACTAGTTGGAAATATTTTTGAAAGTTTTGAGTTTTCAATATTAGGAGTAAATATTTTGTACTCATGTAATCTACCGTCTTTTTTTGATTTTAACTCTATCTGATTTAAAATATTAACCCCTATTTCTAAATCCTCTGTAACTTTATATACAGATATATCAGGCTGCTCATCTGGACAATTAATAGTGTTTATTTCAAATTTTTCTTCATTAAACTCTTTTTCATTACATTGAATAACAATTTCAACACTGTGTGTTTCAGCTATTTTTTTTATTATCTCTCTTTCTAAAGGTGTAAACTCTATTATATCTGTAAAAATAAGTTTCTCAAATTTTTTCAAATAAGATAAGTCTACATTTTCTAAATCATAAATCCAATCTGAAGGTATAAAATTATTATTTTCTAAATACTCATCATAAGTTTTTTTTACAGTTTCCAATAGTTCAATTTTTTCAATTTGCCACTGCTGAAGTCCTTGATACTCTCTTATTAAATATTTTTTTTTCTCTGAATAAAAATTTAAAAATTCAGTGCCAAAACTTATAGATTCATTATAGTTTTTTAAATTCAATTTTTCTTTTATCTCTTTAGGGATAGAGTTGAAAAATGTTATTAACCTAACATTCTCTTTTAAAATAGTTTTTTTTGTTGGAAAAAGCTCTTTAATAAAAGAATCATATTGAGTTATAGTAGGTTGCTCTTTCAATAAATTTATTTTATTTTTTTTATTTTGTGTATATATGTTTTTTAATGAATAATTAGAAAACACCAAAAGCTCTTTGCTGCTTTTCCCATTAGTCAGTTCATTTATGATATTTTTTTTATAATCTACATACCTAAAACTCAAACTCATATTATCCCCCATCTTAATTTAATATTTAACCACTTTTCCTTGTATTGATTATAGAATATATACCTATATAAAACAAGAAAGAATACCTAAATACTGTATTGCATTTAAATATTGTTACAATATAAAAGGAAGAGAATTGATATTCTCTTCCTTAGATTTTTTTATTTTTAGATTATTAAATTCTTTAGATTATTGTTTCTAATTAAAACTTAATTTCTCTTCCTTCTTTTTTCCACTCAGCAAACTCAGCAATAGCTGTGAATAATACGTCTGTAGAAGAGTTTAAAGCTGTTTCACAAGAGTCTTGAACAACTCCAATAATGAATCCTACTCCAACTACTTGCATAGCGATATCATTTGGAATTCCAAATAAGCTACATGCTAATGGTATTAATAATAATGATCCTCCAGCAACTCCTGACGCTCCACAAGCTGATACAGCAGATAAAACACTTAGTATAATAGCTGTAGGGATATCTACTTTAATTCCTAATGTATGTACTGCAGCAAGAGCTAATACAGATATTGTGATAGCAGCTCCAGCCATGTTAACTGTTGCACCTAATGGGATAGAAACAGAGTATGTATCTGGATCTAACTCTAACTCTTTACAAAGGTTCATATTAACCGGGATATTAGCAGCAGAACTTCTTGTAAAGAAAGCTGTAATTCCACTTATTCTTAAACATTTTAAAACTAATTTATATGGGTTTTGTCTAATTACAACATAAGCTATTAATGGATTTAATACTAAAGCAACAAACAGCATCGCTCCAACTAATACTACTAATAATTTACCATAGCTCATTAACCCTTCTACTCCACTTGTAGCCACTGTATCAAACATTAAACCTAAAATACCAAATGGTGCTAAGTTTATAACCCATTTAACAAGTTGAGATACAGCCTCTGCAGCGTCTGCAGCAACTTGCTTAGTCACATCTGAGGCATGCTTAAGTGCTAATCCTATTAAAACAGCAAATGTTAAGATACCGATATAGTTAGCATTAAAAATCGCTTTTATAGGGTTATCAACCATTTTCATTAATAGATCTTTTAAAACTTCTGTAATACCTTGAGGAGGTGCAACATCAGTAACTCCTGCAACTAGTGTTAATGAAACTGGGAACATAAAACTTACCATAACCCCAACTACTCCAGCTAAGAAAGTACCTAATAAATAAAGCTGAACAATCGCTTTCATATTAGTTTTTTGTCCTGCTTTGTGCTGAGATACAGCTGCAATTATTAAGAAAAATACTAATACAGGAGCAACAGCTTTTAAAGCCCCTACGAATAAGCTTCCTAGTAATGTTACAGCTTTTAACCCTGGCGCTACTAAAGCTAAAACTAATCCAACTAACATACCAATAATGATTCTTTTTACTAAACTTAAATCATTCCATTTTTTCAACATAATTTTTACTCCTTTATATTTTTTTATTTTTTCCCTTTAAATGAAAAAACATTTTTTAATGTACGCTTATTGTATAATTTTTTTCACATGAAATCAAGTTTTTTTTTATAAACAAGATATATTAATAATACATTATGTATATATTCAACTTACTTTACCCCGAAAAAAAACATTTCATCTCAGTTAAATTTTTTAGTTTTATTAAACGAAATTTAAAAAAAACTAAACAAACTTATTTTTTATATTTTTATATAGTATAATAAATAAAATTAAATAGCAACTTTTATTATTAAAATTATTTTTATTTAGGAGAAAAAATGAAAATTTTGCATTGTTCTGACATACATTTAGGGAAAAAACCTTTTGGTACAGAAATTTTTACAAAAAAAAGATATGATGATTACTTTAACGCTTTCAATGAATTAGTTGAAAAATCTATTTTAGAAAAAGTTGATATTTTTATGATTGCAGGGGATCTGTTCGACAAAAAAGACTTATCTCCAGATATTTTAAAAAAGACTGAAATCATTTTAAAAAAACTTGTAAATTCAAATATAAAAACATTAATTATTGAAGGTAATCATGATAATTCAAATCCCAATGACACAATAGATTCTTGGCTTCATTACTTGGAAAAAAGTGATTTAGCAAGAAGGCTTTCATATAAAAAAATTCATGATAAATATTTTTTCGATAGTGTGAAAATTGAAGATATTAACTTTTATGGACTAGGGTATCCTGGCTATAATGTGGATAATGTTGCACTAAATTTAACAGATTTTTTAGATGCAAATGAAAAAAATATCGTATTGATCCACACTGCTATTGGGGGAGGTGAAAATAGCACGCTCCCAGGTTTAATAAAAACTGAAACTTTAAAAAAATTGTCAGAAAAAACAATTTATATTGGGGGGGGGCACTTTCATTCTAAATCTGCTTACCCTGCAGAAAAGCCTTTTTTCTTTATCCCAGGTTCAACGGAATATTGGAATATATTGAATGAAAAAAATAATGAGAAAGGGGCTTTTATTTTTGATACTAATACATACGAACATAGCTATATAAATATAACCCCTAGAAAACGTGTTATTGCAACATTTGATATAAAAGAGTATCTAAAAAAAGACTATTTGGAAAATATAGATTTAGAAACTTTAAAACTGCATTTTCAGAACTTTATTGAATCCCTCTCTTTGACTGAAGAGGAGTTAGTTATAATAAATTTTATCATTGAAAATAATCAATATATAAACACTAAAGAGTTTGAAGAGATTTTAGAAAAAAACGGAGCTTTAAAAGGGTATATCATCCCTAAATTTTCAGGGGAAAGAGAGTTTGAAACTACCCCTTTAGACTATGAAGACTGTGCTTTAACTCATATTGAAAAAGGGGTTATAAATAAATGGGAAGGTGGCTATTTCCAAAAAATTGACACTGTTAAATATCTTTTAACTCTCAAGAATCTCCAGTTAAATAAAGATGACCCCAATACTTTCAATGAAGTTTTCGATAAAATGCTTATGGAGGTGATCGGGGATGAGAATTAATAATATAACTTTAGAAAATTTTAGAATTCATGAAAATAAATATATAGAGTTTGAACCTGGTTTAAACCTCCTTTTAGGAGATAACGGAACTGGAAAATCATCAATTCTAGAAGCTATTGGTATAACACTGTTCGGTTCATCTTTTAGAGATGGGAATATTAAAGGTCAAAAACAATGTATAAAATCTGGGAAAAAATCAGCTTTGATTAAAATTGAATTCCTTGGAAATGACGAAGAGGTTTATATAGTTGAAAATCAACTAAAAATATCCGGTTCAGGTTTTTATAAGCTTTATAATATTAATCATCCTGAAGAGGTATTATCTGGAAATGATGATGTAAAAGAGAAATTAAAAGTTTTAGTTGGTATCCCGGGGGATTTAAGAGAGGTATACGATAATATAGTTGTTGCAAAACAGAATGAATTTATCAATAACTATAAACAAAAAGACAGTGAAAGACAGAAACTTTTTGATAGAATTTTCGAAACAGATATCTATAGAGCTATTTATGATGGGTATTCAAAAGAGGTCTTTAATAAATATAAAGCTGAATTTGATTTTGAAAACATGAATCTTAATAATAGAAAAAATTCATTGGAAAATCTTGAAGAGCTTTCTTTAAGCATTTCTACTCTAGAGGAAAAAATAAATGACACAAATTTAAATATTTCACAAAAGAAAAATGAGATTCAAAAATTGTCTGTGCAAATAGAGGAGCAAAATAAAAAAGAAAATGACATTGTTACTTTAAAAAATTCAATAGTTTCTCAAGAAAAGAGTATAAGTAACCTAGAAAAAAATATAAAAGACAATGACTTAAAAATTGATGCAGCTAAACAATCTCTAGAAATAGTAAAAAAGTATACCTCTGATTATGAAAAATATATAGAATTATCAAAATCTTTAAGTTCAGAAGAAAACCTTTTTTCACAATTAGATAAAAAAAATTCTGAGTTCCTTTTTTTAGAAAAAGAGATAGGAGAGTTAAAAAATAATATTACTCTTTGTGAATCACAATTGCAAAATGCACAAAAAGAGAGTTTATCCAAGAATGAAGCTTTAAAAAAACTCTCACTGGAAAAAGAGGAGTTATTCCAAGAGATCAAGCTAGATAACAGTAATAAGGCAGAGCTTGAAAAGAGAGTTTTAAGATTAATACCTCTTCGTGAAGAGTATGACATTTTGAAAAGATCTTATGATTCAGAGATAGGCTCATCTAACCTCTTAGTGAATAATCTTAATAATTTGAAAGAAAGCTCAAACATCCTTTCAAATTTTATTAATGAAAACAATCTTGAGAACCTTGAAAAAGATTTAGAAGAGATTAAAAATATAAAATTGGAAATTGAAAATATGAAAAATTTACTCAGTGAAAAAAATGCTCTTTTAAAAAATAACCAAGAGGCTTTAAATGCACTTTCAAACTCAATATGTCCTTATCTCAAAGATAACTGTAAAAATCTTGAAGGTAAAAATATAGATGACTATTTTGCCACAAAAGATGCTGAACTAAATAGTGAAATCTGTGAATTAAAATATAAAATTGAAGAGTATAGCGTTTCTGCCAATAATTTTGATGCTTTAAATATAAAAATATCTAAAATTAAAGAAAGTATAAATGAATTAAAGAATCTTAATAATTTAATAATTCAAGAATCTTTAAAAATTGAAAACTCTAATAAAGAGATTGAGAATTTAAAACTGAAAATTGAAAATTTCATTCTAATAAACGGAGACAAAGACTCAATCATCTCTAAAATTTCCAGCATCAACACAGAGATATCATCACTTGATATCTCTAAAAAATCAAAAAAATTAGACCTTTTAACTAAAGATTTGGAAAGTTTAAAATTTGAAATTTCTGAATCTGACATGCTTATTGAAAAATCAGAAAATTTAAGAAATGAATTAAATTTAAAAATTGATGATTTATCTATAAATTTGGCAGTTCTCCATGAGTTCCCAAGTAAATATGAAAAATGCAAAGATACTTTAACAAAGATACGAAAAGAGCTTGAACTCTATAAATTAGGTTACTCTGAAGTCTTATCTAATAGGACAACAGCTTCAAATTTAGCTGAATTTCAGGAGTTAAAACTTCAATTAGAATCAGATTTAAAAAACGGATTGTCAGACTTAGAAAATATGAATTTTAATTTGTCTCTACTTCAAGAGGACCAAAAAAATTTAGAGTCCCTTTCTCAACTGAAAACAAATTTTGATAAACTTAACGCTGTTTTAGAAACTTTAAATAAAGAGATTGGAGAGTTAAACCAAAATTTAAAATCACTTAATGACAGAGTAAGTAAAAATTCTAAAGAGCAATTACAAATTTTAGAAATTGAGAAAAAAATATTAAGATTAAATAAAAAAATGGAACTTACTAGAATATTTAGAGATAATATAAAAGATATGGGTATTGAAGTTTCAGAAACTATTTTAAGAGAGATAAGTTTTTTAGCTACAGAAAATTTTAGAAAGATAACAGGAAGAGCAGAACAGATTATTTGGAGTAATTTAGAATCACCTTACTTAGTATCAGTAAAATCCGGAGAACAGTCTATCCCATTTGAGCAACTTTCTGGTGGGGAACAAGTTGCCGTAGCTATTGCAATAAGAGGGGCTATGGCTAGAAAATTCACTAATACAAAATTTTCTATTTTTGATGAACCTACAAATAATTTAGATTTAGAAAGAAGAAAAAGTTTATCTGATAATATTGGAGAAATTTTACAGGAGTTAGACCAAAGTATTATTGTTACTCATGACGATACTTTTAGGGAGATGGCTCAAAAAGTTATAGAATTAAAAAAATAAAAAATAAATGAGGCGAAGTTTTTTCGCCTCATTACCTTTAAATAAGTGATTTTTTAATTTTAACTACAATTTTTCTAACTTTTACAGATTCTTTATGAATGCAGCAAGGTCTATGTGGCTCTTCAGTGAAAAAAATTGCAAAAGTGCCTGGAGTCAAAATAAGGTTAAATTCATCCTTTATACTCTCATATACTAAAAGATCTTTTTCTGTAGAGTATCCCTCTTTAATTTTATTTTCTGGACTAAAATAGCTATAACCTATCTCTTCGCACCCCTCCACTAAAAATTGGATATCAACATACTCTTTATGTGCTTCTATTATTCTCTCTGATTTTGAAAAAGAGTTATATTCTGCAAGATTAAAAAATATATCATCACCTTTTATTTGATGCTTTCCTAACTCTAATTTTTTAAAATCAACAGTTTTTAAATACTCTATAGTCTCCTCAATTACTTTTGGATATTTTATTTGATTTAAAGGATTAATAAAAGAATCAAAAATCATTGTAACCACTCCTTATTTATTATATTTCAAAAAGTATAAAAATATTGTTATCGCTAATAAATCAGCGCTTCCACCTGGACTTACACCTAATTTAGAATATTTTTTTTCAAGTTCTAAAGTCTCTTCTAATGGAACATTTTTATTTAAAAGTTCCAAAGCTTCTTTTTTTACCATACTTAAAACCTCTATCCCCATTCTATTTACAATGGTTGTATCTTCTACTTTAGTCATTAAATACAGTAAAGTTTTTACTAATGCACTGTTTAGCTCACCACCAGACAGTAGGTGTTCTTCTAAATATGGAAGGGATTCGTTAAACACAATAGACATCCCATCTTTAACCTCTCCCCTTATTCCCAAAAACCCATAATTTAAATATAGTTTTTCTCCATTAGTTAATTTATGTTTCAACTCTATTTTTTTAGGTATCTCATCAAAATCTTTTAGCAAATCACTGCAGCAGATCTTAATGTTTTCTGATATCTGTTCCAACTCTCTATCATCAATATCAAATACAAAATTTTCCTGTTTCATATCAATATATTTATCATATAAAAATTTTGCTGTTGAGATTAAAGTAACTCCAAAAATAAATATTATCCCTTTATGGGTATTTACACCCTTTGTAGCTGCAAACATCTCTTTTTCAGTTTCTATCCCTATCTCTCGAGAACGTAAAAAAATCTCCTTCACCTCTAAATATGAAAAACCTAAATATGCCATCTCAGTGAGCCCTCTTTTTATAGCAAAAGAACTATTTATAAATGTAAAATAATTCATATCTTTATGAGCTCCCTGTGTCAAGGGGGATACTAATCCAAAAGAGGGATGACATGAAAGTTCTAATATACAAGCTTTCAATGCTAACTCCCCTAATTTTTCGCTGACTCTGACCCTAATATTTTCATTTAAAAGATATTTTTCATAAGATTTCAAAATATGATTTTTTATATGTGAAATAGGGTGCTTTACAGCTCTTGTACACACAACTGCTGCTTCATCACATAAATAACACTTTCTCTGAGTAAAACCGTACGCTGTTCTTGATACAGAGTTCCCTAAACTATCGTAGACATCTATATCTACAAATCTTCCTAAGGGATGTTTTTCTTCAATCAAAATACACTCTTTTTTGACTTTATTCACATCTAATTGGATGACAAAAAATTCAATTGCACCTTCTAAAGTTAAACTCTCCTCTGCATAAATAATCTCTCTTTTAAAGTAATTTTTTACCTCTTGAGAGATTACTTTAATAATTTCAGTTGAAGGGTACTCTGTTTTTGACTCCCCTGGATAATTTGCTCTAACAACTACTAATGTTCCTGAATATTTTTCTAATATTTTTTTCTGCTTTTCTACCCTTTTTTCTCTATCTTCAAGAAAATTTTCTAAACTAAAACCATTATTTAAAAAAGTAGACATTTTTTCACCTCATTTTAATTTTGCGACTTTAACTTCAATTTTTCTATTATTTCAGTCGCTTCTGAAGATGATAAAAATTTATATGTCACCTCTGGTATAAGCCCTTTTAATTTTTCAAAGTCCCCTTTAGCTAACCATTTTCTAACTTCTGTGGCTGAAATAGCTCTATTTTCAATCTCTTTTCTTGGTATTACTCTTACTTCAACACCAAACCTTGGAAAAATCTCTTTTATGCTTTCATTATATTTAGCAGTCATTTGGCAGAAAGGTTCCTCACCTATATATCTTTTAGTTATATTAAATGCTGGACAAAATATTTTCCCTGCTATAGTGACATCTAATTTTGTATATTCAAGAAGTGCATCATCACTTTTCTTTAAAAAATAATTTGGAAAAGTAGCACTTGATATAATATATTTAGTCCCTGGAATAACTTTTACATTTTTTAAATGAGCACACCCCTCTTTAACTAATTTATACCTTATATTGAAAGGAAAAACTGATTTATCCTCTTCTACTATAAATATAATAACCTCTTCACTCTCTTTTGAAGCTTGTTCTATAAGGTATTGGTGTCCTAATGTAAATGGGTTGCAATTCATTACAATCATACTTTTTTTTGTAATATTGTCTATTCCATACTCTTTTTTTATCTCTTCAATGACTTTTCCTATATTATTAACCCCTATTTCTAATAAAGAAACACGATCTGTAGAGGCTATCTCTTTATACCCCATATTTATAAACAACTCTAAATTTTCAACTTTAGTAAAAACTAGTGAACTATCATACCCCTCACTGAACATCTTATTTAAAATATCAGTTACTATTTTTCCTGATACCCCTTC
>JAGNZR010000001.1:34782-154230 GCA_017984315.1 Fusobacteriaceae bacterium
TCTCTTTATACCCCATATTTATAAACAACTCTAAATTTTCAACTTTAGTAAAAACTAGTGAACTATCATACCCCTCACTGAACATCTTATTTAAAATATCAGTTACTATTTTTCCTGATACCCCTTCCCCTCTCATTGAAGAATCTATGGCAAAACATTTCAGTATATTTTTTGTTTTTGAAGCAGTAGCAACTATCCTATCCTCTGAATCTCTAAGAACAATTGTATAGTCACAATCTTCATCAAAATTAAGCTCATTCTCTTTCAAAAATAATCTTAAATCTTGCATTTCAAATTTATTTTTATAATTTACTTTTTCTACCGAATTCATTTTTTCTCCTCAATTTTATTAATAAGTTACTGATGTATCTTTAGAACTGTCATCTTCATCATCTATATTAAAATCTTCTATATTTTTTGTTGAACCACTACTTTGCATATCTCTTGAACTATTATTTGCAGGAAGTGAAACTCCACTTATAGCTCCTTTTACTTTAGATAACTGTTCCTGCAATAATACAGTATATTTAGTTAAAGCATTTTTAGATTCTTGAAGTACCTCAGAACGTGGAGCAGTTACCAAAACATAAGCTCTTTTTTCATCACTCCAATTCCCTTTTTCTGACAATCTTGGTGCAACTTTCTCTACTGTATAACTTGTTAAATCAGGAATAACTGGAGTATATATTTTTTTCATATAAGCCTCCATATCTATAATGAAAGAGTTGTACACCATCCCTGATTCCTTTGCAATTGCCTCTTTCAAATTATTTTTTGCATCTGCAGAAGCTTTAGATAATGCAAAGCTGATCCCACTCTCTGTTATTGGTGCTGATCCTATCCCATAAAGTTCAGTTTCTAAATTAACTTTAGACATAGCTTCTGTTCTTACATTTTGAGGAACTGGTTCTAAAAAGTCAGTTGTTGCTTTCCCTATATTATCTAGTGCTGCACAACTACATAAAAATAAGCTCATTACAATTAAAATAAACTTGTTTATTCTTTTTTTCATTAATCTCCCCCTTATAGTTTTATATTACAAATTGCTACCCCTTTGTATAACTCATCAAAAGATATTACATAAAAATACTCTTTCTCTTTATTAAAAATTTCAGTTTCAACTTTTAAAATAATATTTTTTTCTAAATGTTTTTCTAATTTATCTTCACTTAAAATAATAAAATCATAGTTTTTATATCTATTTATTTCACTTAAAAACTCTTTTTCTATAAGAGTATTATCATTTTCTTCAAATTCAAAATTTACACTATTTCCAAATATTTTTAAAGCTACAAACAAACTTTTCTCTCCAAAAGATAAAATAGAGAAACTCTTCTCTAAAGCTCTGCATCCAGAGATAATCTCCTTGAAAATCCCTTTAATAGATTCTTTATGCATTTTTTTTGACATAGATGATAATTTTTCTAAAATTTCTATCTCTCTTTCAGGTATATAAAAAGGGGTTAAATTTTTCTTTTTTAGTATTCCTACTTGATTGACTATTTCAGCCCTCTCTTCTAATAATTCTAATATTTTTAAGTCTATTTTATTTATTTTATCTCTTAACTCTTTAAGCTTTAACATAAAACTCCTACCTTTTATATAAATAATATAGTATAATATCTTATAATAAAACTTTTATATATACTTTTTTATTGGGCATTATCTGCCACAATACAACATATTTATTTTAATAATATTACACCAAAAAAAAAGAAAAATAAAGATTTTATTGAAAATGAAGAATAAATTTTATAAAATTAATAGCACTGTAAATTTATTTAAGGAGGAAAGTTATGGGTTTCTTTTCTATTAAAAGAAAAAAATATGCAACTTTAACTGTAAAAAATGAAGAAATCGAAAAAGAATTAAATAGAAATAATAATTTAATCAATAATGAAGAGGAGTTAAAAGATACCTCTGATAAATCTTCTACACTTTGGATAAAATGTCCAAGTTGTGAAGAGATGGTCTACAAAAATGATATCGATAATAACATGAGAAAATGTACTCTTTGTGATCACTATTTTTCAATGAGTGCATGGGAAAGAATTGCTCTTTTAATTGATGATGGTAGTTTTGAAGAGATGGATAAAGATTTAAAATCTGATGATCCACTAAATTTCCCACAATACAAACAAAAATACAAAGATACTGTTGAAAAAACTGGTCTTAATGACGGGGTTATCTCTGGTGTTGGAACTATTAACGGACTAAAAGTTAGTATTGCCTCTATGGATTTTGGATTTTTAGGTGGAAGTATGGGGTCTGTTGTTGGTGAAAAAATAACTCGTGCTATAGAAAGAGGAGCTGAACTTTCTATCCCTGTTCTAGTTGTATCAACTTCTGGAGGAGCTAGAATGCATGAAGGGATCATCTCTCTTATGCAGATGGCTAAAACTTCTGCTGCAATTGAAAGGTTAAAGCTTAAAGGGGTCCCTTATGTAGCTATTCCTGTAGATCCTACTACTGGTGGTGTTACGGCTTCTTTTGCAATGCTTGGAGATATAATTTTAAGTGAACCTAAAGCTTTAATAGGTTTTGCTGGTGCTAGAGTAATCGAGCAGACTATAAAGCAAAAACTCCCTGAAGGGTTCCAAAGAAGTGAATTTTTACAAGAGCATGGTATGGTTGATGTAATCGCTAAAAGAGAGGATATGAAACAAACTTTATACAACTTCTTAAGTTGTACAATGTAGGAGGAATTATGAAATTTGAAGAAAAAGTTCAAGAGATAGAGCAAAAATTAGCAGCTTTAATTAAATTTTCAGAAGAGAAAAAAATTGACCTATCATCTGAAATAGAAAAATTAACTGTTCAAAGGGATGAAGTTTTAAAAGAAACTTATTCTAAACTTACTTCTTGGGATAAAATATTTGTAGCTAGACACCCTGAAAGACCTTATACATTAGATTATATAGAGCAATTGGGTACAAATTTTGTTGAACTTCATGGAGATAGGCTATTTAAAGATGATCCTGCTATTGTAGGTGGACTTTGTAAAATCGATGGAAAAAACATTATGGTTATTGGTCACCAAAAAGGTAGAACTACAGAGGAAAAAATTCATAGAAATTTTGGAATGCCAAATCCTGAAGGGTACAGAAAAGCTTTAAGACTTATGAGAATGGCAGAAAAATTTAATGTCCCTATTTTAACTCTTATTGATACTCCAGGTGCTTATCCTGGTATTGAAGCTGAGGAGCATGGGCAGGGAGAAGCAATTGCTAAAAATCTAATGGAGATGGCTGGAATTAAAGTTTCAATGATTTCTGTTGTTATTGGTGAAGGTGGAAGTGGTGGAGCCTTAGCCCTTGGAGTAACTGATAAAATTTATATGTTACAAAATGCAGTTTACTCTGTAATCTCTCCTGAAGGGTGTGCAGCAATCCTTTTTAAAGATGCATCAAGAGCTCCTGAAGCTGCTGAAAGTCTTAAAATTTCTGCTGCTGATTTAGTAGGTTTAAATATCATTGACGGAATTATAGAAGAGCCTGTTGGTGGAGCGCATAGAGATCATAAATGTATAGCAAATAACCTTAAAAAGGTCATATTAGAATCATTTTCAGAGTTAGAAAAACTTAATGTAGAAACTTTACTGGAAAACCGTTACACTAAATTCAGAAGTATAGGAAAGTTTTTCTAAAAATAAATTAATATTTTTTTTACTATTTATACTATACTCATTAACCGATTTTTAGAGGGGTAACTTATGATAAAAAAAATTGCAATTTTAACTAGTGGTGGAGATGCCCCTGGTATGAATGCAGCAATAAGAGCTGCTGCTAAATATGCTATGAATTTAGGGATGCATGTCTACGGAGTTAATAGAGGTTATTTAGGAATGCTAAATGATGAAATATTTCTTATGGAAGAATCTTATGTATCTGGAATAATTGATAGAGGGGGGACTAAACTTCTCACTGCTAGATGCTTAGAATTTAAAGAACCAAAATTTAGAACTATAGCTGCCCAAAACCTTAAAAGAAGAGGGATTGAAGGGTTAGTTGTCATTGGTGGGGATGGTTCTTATAGAGGTGCTGACCTGCTTTATAAAGAGCATGGTATCAATGTGGTTGGTATCCCTGGAACTATTGATAATGACATAATTGGAACGGATTTTACTATAGGGTTTGACACTTGTTTAAACACTATACTAGATGCAATTTCAAAAATTAGAGATACTGCAACTTCTCATGAAAGAACTATTTTAATTGAAGTTATGGGAAGAAATGCTGGTGATTTAGCATTATACTCTGCTCTTGCAGGTGGTGGAGATGGTCTTTTAATCCCTGAAATTGAAAACTCTATAGAGCTTTTGCCTCTTCAAATTAAAGAGCGTAGAAGAAATGGTAAACTTCATGATATTGTTCTAGTTGCCGAAGGTGTTGGAAAAGTATCTGATATTGAAGAATTTTTGAAACAAAAAATGTCATCAGAAGTAAGAAGTGTTGTTTTAGGTTATGTTCAAAGAGGGGGGATCCCTTCTGGATTTGATAGAATCTTAGCAACAAAAATGGCAGTTAAAGCTGTTCAATTATTAGATGAAAAAATTAGTGGCGTAATGGTTGGAATTGAAAATAATAAAATTATTACTCACCCTATCTCTTATGCATGGGAAGGTACACGTGAAACTTCTCTTGAAGCTGATTATGATATTGTTAGAGTTTTAGCAAAATAAATAAAGAAATAACCTGATCACTTAAACAGTGCAGGTTATTTTTTATTTGATATTGCTTTATTCTGTTTTTTAATATAAGATAACATCGAATATAAAAATACAGAAAACTAAAAAGGAGTTTTGAATATTATGAACAGTAATTCTTTAGAGAAACTGATTGATGAACTGAATAAACTGCCTGGTATTGGAAGAAAAAGTGCAACAAGAATTGCTTTTCATATGCTTAATATTAGTATGCAAGATGCTATAAAATTTTCAAATACAATTTTAGAAGCAAAACGAAATATAAAAAAATGTGTTACTTGTGGCAATTTATCAGAAAAAACCGAATGCACAATTTGTGGCAATGAGTTCAGAGATAAATCAATTATCTGTATTGTTGAGGACAGCAGAGATATTATCTCCTTTGAGAAAACTGGAAAATATAAAGGGGTTTATCATGTGTTAGGTGGTAAATTAGCACCTTTAAAAGGTATTACTCCTAATAAGCTTAATATAGAGTCTCTATTAAAACGAGTATCATTTGGTTCTATCAAAGAGATTATAATCGCTATAAATCCTGATTTAGAAGGGGAAACTACAACTTTATATCTTTATAAATTATTGAAAGAATTTAATATAAAAATTACTAGAATAGCTAGTGGAATCCCTATTGGTGGCAATATTGAACATGCTGATTCTGCTACAATCTCTAGAGCTTTAGAAGGTCGTCAAGAAATTTAATTTATTTATATTATTTGGAGGTATTTAATTGAAAAAAATTTTATATGCTACTCTTTTAGTTTTAATTAACTTAAGTGTTTATAGCAGTGAGTATGTAACAGAAGTAAAGGTTATCCAAGGAAAAATTATTGAAGAAAAAAATTCTTTAAATTCTACAGAAAAAACTCTCCCCACTCCAAATGAGGTAGTTAGCATAAAAAATAGTGAACCAAGCACTCCAGAGCAAACTCCTGCTCCTAGTGTTGTGGCAACCCCTGAACCTGTAAGCACAGTAGTTTCTACTGAAAATACTGTTAACAGCGAGCTTATTGCTACTTCTGACCCTATTGAAAAAGAGATTCCTGAAAATCCAACTGTATCTAATACAACTGACTCTAAATATAACTTTACTAAAGTTCATAATTTAAAAGTCACTGATGCACCTAATTCTGACAAAAAATCAGATTTTTTAAGAATTAATACAAGAGTGACTGTTTTAGAAGAAAAAACTATTGGGGATTCTAAACCTGTAAAATACTCAAAAATACAATATAAAAAAGATAATAAAGTTACAACAGGGTGGATAAAAAGCGATGCTTTAACAAATAAAGCCACTGATATTTTACCTAAAAATTGGTCTGCAATTGATTTAAAGCCAATGCCTAAAAAAAATTATACAAGCAATCCTAGAGTAGTCGTTAAAGGTATTTATGTATCTGCAACTTCTTTATCAGTTACAAAAAGCTTAGACAGACTTATTGATCTGGCAAATAAAACTGAGATTAACGCCTTTGTTGTTGATGTAAAAAATGATGATGGACACCTTTTATGGAAAATGCCTAATGTAGTTTCTAAACATGGTATCCCTTCAGATAATAGAGCACCATTTAAAGATATTGCCCCTACTATAGAGAAACTTAAAAAAAATAATATCTATTTAATAGCAAGAATCGTATCTTTTAAAGATCCAACTTATGCTAAAACAAAAAATAATAGAACAATAGTAGATAAAAGAACTGGTAAACCATTCACTAATGCTGATGGGCTTATCTGGGTTTCAGCTCATGATAGAGAGTTATGGCAGTATAATATAGATGTTGCAAAAGAGGCTGCTAAAGCTGGTTTCAATGAGATTCAGTTTGACTATGTTAGATTCCCAGCTTCTAATGGTGGAAAATTAGATCCATATTTAGATTATAGAAATCCAAATGGAGAGAGTAAACCTGTTGCAATTCAAAAATATTTAAAAGAGGCTTATAAACAACTATCTCCATTAGAAGTTTATACTGCTGCGGATGTTTATGGTCAAGTAGGTTCATCCCCTGATGATATGGCTCTTGGGCAATATTGGGAAGCGGCTTCTAATGCTGTTGACTATATCTGTCCTATGGTTTATCCAAGCCACTACGCAAATGGTACTTATGGTACAAAGATTCCTGATGCAGAGCCATATAAAACAGTTTACGGCTCTACTAGAGACTCTTTAAATAGAAATCACAATATTGATACTCCTGCTGTTGTAAGAACTTGGATACAAGACTTTACTGCACGTTGGGTTAAAGGGTATATCAACTATGGTATTAAAGAAGTTAACACTCAGATTAAAGCTTTGAATGATTTAGGACAAAAAGAGTATATTCTTTGGAATGCAAGTAACAGATATAGCTTTGAAAAAGCAAATTAATTTTACATATTTTAATTGAAAGAATAGAAAAATAAAGAGGTTATACACCTCTTTATTTTTTTATTATAACTGTTCAATAAAAGATATTCAAAAAAACTATGTATCGTGTTATAATATTGTATATGTACTTTTTTGGGAGTTGGTATTTTTGGATGGTATAATTTGCATTAATAAACCTAAAGGGATTACTTCCTTTGATGTGGTTAGAAAATTAAAGAAAATATTAAAAGAAAAAAGAATAGGACACACTGGTACTCTTGATCCTTTAGCTACAGGTGTAATGATTATCTGCATTGGAAGAGCAACTAAAATGGTACAAGACTTAGAAGGCAAAGATAAAGATTATATCGCTGGTTTTGAACTAGGATATAAAACTGACACTTATGATTTAGAAGGGACTGTTGTAGCTTCTAAAGAGTTTGATTCTATCCCTTTGGAAACTTTAAATGAAGTTTTAGAACTTTTTAAAGGGGATATAAAACAAGTCCCACCTATGTACTCAGCTCTTAAAGTTGATGGAAAAAGACTTTATGATTTAGCTAGAGAAGGGATTACTGTTGAAAGAAAAGAGAGAGATGTTAAGATTACCTCTCTTTATTTACAAGATTTTAACGGCAGATCTGGCAATTTATTTTGTTCTGTATCTAAAGGAACGTATATCCGTTCATTAGTTTATGATATTGGTGAAACTCTTGGAGTTTATGCAACTTTAACAGATCTTATGAGAACAAGAGTTGGGGATACTCCCATTTCAAAATGTTATACTTTAGAAGAGGTTGAAACTTTGTGTGAAAATTCAAACTTCGATTTTATATCTAGTGTTGAAAAGTATTTCAATTATCCTAAATTAGAGATTTTGAATGATGAACAGCTGAAATATTATAAAAATGGTAACAGCTTTTCTTACATAAAAGATAATGGTTATTATTCAATATATTATAACGATGAATTTATTGGACTTGGAAATGTAACAAGAAATAGATTACAGGCTTATAAATATTTTTAAATAAAAAAAAAATTAAAATAAAGGAAGTGTTTAATGAAAATTAAAAATGTAGCTATTATAGCTCACGTAGACCACGGAAAAACAACTTTAGTTGACTGTCTTTTAAGACAAGCTGGAGTATTTGGAGCTCATGAGCTTGAAAAAGTCGAAGAGAGAGTAATGGATTCTAATGACATTGAAAAAGAAAGAGGAATTACTATATTTGCTAAAAATGCCTCTGTTCATTATAAAGATTATAAAATAAACATTGTTGATACTCCAGGACATGCTGACTTTGGTGGAGAAGTACAAAGAATTATGAAAATGGTTGACTCTGTTATCTTATTAGTTGATGCTTTTGAAGGTACAATGCCTCAAACTAAATATGTACTGAAAAAAGCTTTAGAGCAAGGTCACAGACCAATAGTTGTTGTTAATAAAATTGACAGACCTAATGCAACTCCTGAAGAAGTTCTATACACTATCTACGATTTATTCTTAGAGCTTAATGCTAATGAGCACCAATTAGAGTTCCCAGTTGTTTATGCATCTGGTAGAGGTGGATTTGCTAAACTGAATCTAAATGATACTAGTGATAATATGGAACCATTATTTGAAACTATAATAGAGCATGTTCAAGATCCTGAAGGTTCTAAAGATGAAGATTTACAATTCTTAATCGCTAATATTGAATATGATAACTACGTTGGTAAAATAGCAGTAGGTAGAGTATATAATGGTACTGTTAGAAAGAACCAAGAAGTTATTTTAATAAAAAGAGACGGAAAACAAGTTAAAGGTAAAGTATCTGTAATTTATGGTTACGAAGGGCTAAAAAAAGTTGAAGTTCTTGAAGCTTCTGCTGGGGATATTATCTCTATTGCTGGTCTTCCAAATATTGATATTGGAGAAACAATTGCTGATCCTATTAATCCAAAAGCATTACCACTTATTGATATAGATGAACCTACACTTGCTATGACTTTCATGGTTAACGACTCTCCATTTGTTGGAAAAGATGGAAAATTAGTTACATCTAGAAATATTTGGGATAGATTACAAAAAGAGCTTCAAGGTAATGTAAGTATGAGAGTAGAAGCTACTGAATCTGCAGATGCTTTCATCGTTAAAGGTAGAGGAGAGCTTCAACTTTCTATACTTTTAGAGAATATGAGAAGAGAAGGATATGAAGTTGCAGTTTCTAGACCAAGAGTTATCTTCAAAGAGATTGATGGAGAGACTTTTGAGCCAATCGAATTAGCAGTAATTGATGTTGATGATAACTTTACAGGTATAGTAATCGAAAAATTAGGAAAAAGAAAGGGAGAGTTAGTAACGATGAATCCAGGTACTGACGGGTATACTCGTTTAGAGTTTAAAATACCTGCAAGAGGACTTATAGGTTATAGAAGTGAGTTCTTAACAGACACAAAAGGAACTGGAATTTTAAATCACTCTTTCTATGATTTTGAAATTTACAAAGGGGATATCCCTGCAAGAAATAAAGGGGTATTAGTCTCTTTAGAAACTGGTAAAACAATAGCTTATGCATTAGGAAACTTACAAGATAGAGGTATTATGTTCCATGATCCAGGTGTTGAAGTTTATGAAGGTATGGTTATTGGAGAGCATAACAGAGAGAATGACTTAGTTGTAAACGTTTGTAAAATGAAAAAACTTACAAATATGAGAGCTTCTGGTTCTGATGACGCTATTAAGCTTGCATCACCAAGAAAAATGACTCTTGAGCAAGCCTTAGAATATATTGCTGATGATGAATTAGTAGAAGTAACACCTAATTTCATTAGAATAAGAAAAAGATTCTTAAATGATAATGACAGAAAAAAAGCTGAGAAAAAGGGGTAATTTATGATTAAAAGAGCAGCGTTAATTATAATCATCGTTTTAGTTTTTCTAACTGGCTGTAGTAATAGCCAGAATAATAAGACAATTAATGCACTAGATATATATAACTATATTTTGGTTGATGATAATGTTGCTCTTTCTAACTCTTTAAAAGAAGGGTTCCCTATTAATTATAAAAACAGAGATTCAATCTCCCTATTAGACTATGCAGTTATGAAAGATTCACTTAAAAGTATTGATTTACTTTTAAGTGAAGGGGCAGATTACGAAAAAAATAACACTATTTTTAAGGTTAAAAGTATAAAAGCATTAACTTTTTTTATAGAAAATGGTGCAAATCTAAACATTGTTAACGAGGTGGGAGATCCTCTTTTAATAGATTATATAAAGAAAAAACCCACAAAATATTCACTTTTTTTAATTGAAAAAGGTGCTGATATAAAAGCTAGGGACAGTAATGGATGGAACTCTTTATTCTGGGCTTCAATGACTGGAGATAAAAGAATTTTAGATTCAATTCTGAAAAAAGGAGGATTACCTCTAACAAAAGATTCCAAAGGAAACTACCCAATATACTATGCTAGTGATGAGGATAAAATAAACTCACTCCTTAAATTTAATTATAATATAAATGAGGTAAACTCAGATAACGAGAATATACTAGGGGAAGTCTACTTAAAAGCTGTTGCTAATAACCACCCTAATATTATATTACAATTATATAAAAAAGGGGTTAATCCGAACTATAACTCTTATGGTAAAGGGGCTTTAGATATTGCTACTGAAGCTAACAATGAAAAAATGATTGAATTTTTAAAATCAAATTCTGTAAAAGAATAAAAAAAAGAGGCTATAGCCTCTTTTTTTTATTCTTACTAATCTACCTCATTTACATATTACCCTTTCTCTACTTGAAGATAAGCAAAAATGCGCAATGAATATTAATTTTTACGAATAGGTATATAAATTTTAATAAGAATTCCTTTCCAGATACCTCTATTAGCTACTGAAACTTCATAATAAGATCGTTTTTTTTCAACTATTTTATAACCAATAGAGGTTAAATATGCTTTTAATTTTTCACAACTTTCACTTAATTCAATATCGTTTTCTTTATGGTACATAGTTGCATAAAGACCTTTTTCAATGATCAGTGTATCTCCTTTGTTTGTTTCTGCAGCAAGAAGATCTCCGTGATAATATATTCCTTTAATTATATTATCTGAGGGCTCGATAAAAATTCTTGAAGAGTTATTCACATCATTCTCTTTAAGGATATTTTTCAGTTTCGCATCAGCTGAAAAAACAGAGAAATCATCTTTAGGCTGAAGAATCTCTGTAACTATTCCCCTTTTTTCTTCAACTTCTTCAATTAGAGGTTTTTCAATGCCGTCAAACATTATAAGTCCAATTTCTTCTTTTTTGTTGTTAATTAATTTTTTTGCCTTTTTCAAATTAACTATTTTTTCATCAATAGCATCTAACTTTCTTTGAAGATAGTTAAAACTTTCTATGCTGTTTTTACTTTCAAAATATTCTAGAATTTCTTTTAAGGAAAAATCAGCAGATTTCAAACCTATGATAAAAGCTAAGTCTAAAAATTGATCTTCAGTATAATATCTATAAGATGTCTCTTTATCTATAATCAATGGTTTGAAAAGTCCAATTTTATCATAATGAAGAAGAGTTTGTCTTGTAATACCAAAAAGGTTAGCGACGTCAGATATTTTAAACTTTTTCATAAAAATTTCTCCTTGACTGTATAGCATAGTATATAGTTTATAATTTATTATACTCTTAAAAAAATTAAAATGAAAGAGTCAATATAAAAAAAATTAAATATCGTTTTTATTTCATATTTTATTATGAAAATATCGGAATTAATTAAACTAAAAGGAGTTTTTATGAATAAAGTTATTGTGTTATTTTTAATTATTTTTCAAATTTCATTTTGTGATGTTGTCTCTATTGACAAGGCTATTAGCTTAGGAATTGATAATAATATTAATATTAAAGTATCTGAGAAACAAATAGAATATTCTAGATATAAGCTAAGTTCTGCCTTTAAAGAGGCTCTTCCTTCTATTAAATATGAAGGAAATTATGCAGCTGGAGAATATACTAGAGACATGGGAAAAGATTTTAATCAAAATGAAAAAATAAGTTATTCACAAGGATTAACATTAACACAGCCATTATTTAGGGGTGGGATTATTATAGGTGGAATTAATATAGCAAAATTAACACTTTCAAAATCTTTTTTTGAGTATTTAGAAGAAAAGAAAGCTACCCGTTTAGAGATAATTGAAATATACTCTACAATTCTTCAAAATCAAAGAGAATTAAAAGTATACGAAAGTTCAAAAGCAGAGATGTTAAAAAGATACGAAAGGCAAAAAGTTCAGTTAGAGATGAAAATTATTACAAAATCAGACCTTTTAAAAACTGAAAGTACACTTAGTAGCACTATTGCAGATATTATTGGATTAAGAAGTGAGATAAAAGTAGAGAAAGAAAATTTAAAAACAAAGATAGGATTTCCTAAAAATTTAGATATTGAAGTTATAGAATTTACAATTCCAGAGAATTTAAGTAAAGGAATAAACTTTAAAGATGATTTGCAACAGGCTAAAACAAAAAGTACAAGAGCATTAATAGCTAAGAAAAATCTTGAAATTTCAACTGAAGAAAAGAATGTTTCAAGAGGTGAAATGATGCCTAAAATAGATGCTTTTACAAGCTATGGAAATAATGCAATAGAGGAAAGAGATTATGATAATTCATGGGAAAATGCTGAATGGAGAGGTGGAGTAGCGGTCTCTTGGAATGTATTTAACTTTGGAAAAGATTACGATAATTATAAAGGGGCAACAGTACAACTAGAAAAAGAAAAATTAAAAGATAAAGATACTCAGGATAATATAGAACTTGATCTAATTAGAGCTTATACAGACATTATTAAAATTGAAGAGCAAAAAATAGCAATCTATCAACGAATGATAGCAGCTAAAGAGAGTTATTTTATGGATAAGCATAAATACGAAGCAAATTTAATCTCAATTGTTGATTTTTTAACTTCTGAAAATTCATCAATAAAAGCTGAAGTAGAATATAATAAAATATTAAAAGATTATTATGTTGCGTGGGAAAAATATCGTACTTTACTTATATAAAAACTAGTTAGATAGAGAGGGGAAAATATGAATATAAATAGAAAAAAGAATATAAAAAATCTAATAAAAATTACTTTTATAGGTGCTATTATGGCAGGAATAATAGGGTGTGGGAAGAGTGAAAAAGATGTTAAAAATGCAGAATCTGAAGCAAAAAGAGTATATACTACACCAATTGAAAATAGAAGTTTAGATAACCTTTATCAATCAGATATTATCATGACACCAAAAAGTAAAATTGATCACAAAACAGAAACAAAAGGGACTATTATCTCTATTTTAAAAAAGAACGGTGACTTGGTAAAAAAAGGCGAGATAGTTATAAAACTAACTAAAGCAGAAGTTGAATCAGAATACAAGTCAGCTCTTGCTAATTTAGAATCTTCAAAAATACTATTAGATGCAGCAAATAATAAGTATGAAAAATATAAAAAACTTTTTGAAATGGGATTAGTTTCTGAAATTGATTTTTTAAATTTTAAAACAGATTTTAGTGATGCTAAGGCTCATTATTTAGCACAAAAAGCTAATTTTGAAAATAAAAAAGATACATATGATAAATTAACAAGAGTATCTTTATTAGATGGAAAGTTAGGAAATCTTTTCTTGAAAGAAGGAAATGATGTCGCGGAAGATGAAATTTTATTTACTGTAATTAACGAATCAGCTATGGAAGGGTATGTAGAGTTTCCAGGAAATTTATATAATAATATAAATGAAAGAGATAAAGTAACAGTTGAGATTACTGATTTAAAAAATAAAATTTTCGAAGGAATTGTAACTGAAATTAATCCTGTTGCAAATCCTGAAACTAAAAAATTTAAAATGAAACTTTCTATTAAAAATAATACTTCTGAAATAAAAGATGGAATGTATGCAAAAGTATCTATTGCTTTTGAAAATAAAAAGGGGTTAGTTGTACCACAAAGTTCAGTGCTTACAAAATCTTTTATATCATACATATATGTAGTAAAAGATGGAATAGCTAAAAAAGTTTCTGTAGAAAGAGGGCTAATAAATGAACCCTTTATAGAGGTGATTTCTAACGAGATTAAACCAGGAGATAAGGTTGTTTCTGAAGGAACATTCGGTCTTAATGATGGAGATAAAGTAATAGAAATTACAAAATAGGAGGATAAAAAAATGTCGCTAGCTGGAATAGCTATAAAAAGGCCCGTAACAACAACAATGTTAATGATAGCAATGATTTTTTTAGGAATCATCTCCTTATTGACATTAAGAACAGAGATGTTACCTAATATAAATCCACCTATTATAACAATAGATACTTTTTGGAGCGGAGCTGTATCAGAGGATATTGAAAGTCAAATAACTAAAAAAATAGAAGATATATTACCTAATATAGAAGGTATAAAAAAAATTACATCAAACTCTTCATTCGAAAATTCATCAATAGTTATTGAATTTGATTATGGTTTTGATACAGATAGAAAAAAAGGTGAAGTACAAACGGAAATAGACTCTATAAAGGGTAATCTTCCTGATACAAGTGATGACCCTAGAGTAAAAAAACTTCTTGTAGGATCTGGAGTTCTTACTTTACAAGCTGTAATATCAGGAGATAATTTTACAGAAGTTACCTCTTTTGTAGAAAATTATGTGAAGCCAAGATTAGAAAGAATAAAAGGTGTAGGAAGTATTGATATTTTTGGGCTTACTGACAAACAGATTCAAATACAATTTGATTCAGACAAATTAAAAGCATACGACCTTACCCCTGTAGAACTTTATGAACTTATTAATCAATCTAGTTTAAATGCTCCAATGGGGGTTATAAATACTGGAAAGCAAGAAGTTATCATTAGATTTATGGGCGAACTTACAGAACTTGATGAATTCAAGAATTTGATTTTAAAATCTGGAGGTAAAAATTTAAGATTAGGGGATGTTGCACAGGTAATATTAACAACAGATGACCCAGAGTCTATAACAAAACAGGATGGAGTTAATGCTATATCTGTAGGAGTTAATAAATCAATATCAGGAAATACAGTTGAGATAAATAATGAAGTAAAAAAACAATTTAATTTATTGATGTCTTACGCGCCGTCAAATACAAAGATAAATATTATAATGGATTCTTCCGGAGATATAAAGTCAGCAATTGCAGGGGTAAAAAACAGTGCTTTAACAGGTCTTGTTTTTGCTACTATCATTCTTTTTGCTTTCTTAAAGAACTTAAGAACAACCTCTTTAATAACGATATCTTTACCCATTTCAATAATGTTTACTTTTGTATTTCTTTATTTTCAAGGGACTACACTTAATCTAATTTCACTTATGGGATTATCTATTGGAGTAGGAATGCTTACAGACAACTCAGTTGTTGTTATAGATAATATATATAGACATATTACTGAGTTGAAAAAAGATGTTATGACAGCTGCAGAAGAGGGTGCATCTGAGGTTAGTTTATCCTTAATAGCTTCAGCACTTACAACTATTATTGTATTTGTGCCAATTTTACTTATACCTGGATTAGCAAGAGAAATATTTAGAGATATGTCATATTCAATAATTTATTCAAACTTAGCTGCTCTTATTGTGTCTTTAACTCTGATGCCAATGATAGCAAGTAGATATCTAAGAAGTGACATTAATATAGAAAAATCAGGGAAAATATTTACAAAGATAAAAAAGACGTATCTTTTCTTAAGAAATTTAGCATTTAAAAATAAGAAGAAAACTTTAATAGGTATATTTTTTGTTTTTATAGCTACTTTAGTTATAGGAACAAAAGTAGTTAAGAGTGAATTTATGCCAAAGCAAGATTTTGGAAAATATGCTTTAATTGCTGAAATTCCTAAAGGTGCCTCTTTAGATAAATCTATGGAAATTATGGAAAAAATGGAAAGTATAATAGTAAATAATAAGCATACAAAGACATATACAGAACTTTTAGATAAATCAAAAATTATATTTAATGTAGATATAGGTCCTAAAAATACTAGAGAAATATCTGTTTTTGATGTTCAAGACCAAGTTAGGGTGAAAGCAATAGGTATCCCAGATATAAAACTTTCCGTAGTTAGTCAATTCCAAAGTGATTCAGCAGGAAAGAGTATAGAGTTCTCTATTACAGGAGATAGTTTGGATGAGGTAAAAGATATTTCTAAAAAAATTCAAGATAAAATTTCCAAAAACAAAGGGATTGTAGATCTTAGTTCAAGTTCTGAATCAGGAAGTTTAGAATTAAGAGTACAAGTTGATAGAGATAAATTACAAACTTATGGAATATATCCAGCACAGCTTAGTAAAGAGCTATCTTATTCGTTCCTTGGTGGAGATAAAACTCAAGGTCAAACTGTTACAGTTAAAACAGGACTTGAAGAGATTGATGTTTTAGTAAGACTTTCTGAAAAGGATAGAAGAGATGTAAAAAAATTAGAGCAATTAAATATAAAAACATCAACAGGTGAATTTATAAAAGTTTCGGATGTTTGTAAACTTAGCATAGTAGAAGCAACTTCAGAAATAAAAAAAATAGATAAAATTTATAGTGTTACTCTAAGTGCAAATGATGGTGGTATAGGAGTGGGAGAAATTCAAAAGGCATTCTTAAAAGCTTTTAAAGATTTAAATCTACCTAAAAATATAGGTTATTCATGGGGAGGAGAATCTGAAAGTCTTCAGGAAGTTTCAGAACAACTTATGATGTCTTTGGGAATTTCAATATTCTTAGTTTATGCAATACTAGCATCACAGTTTGAGAGTTTTATATTACCGTTTATTATAATTGGTTCAATTCCACTTGCCTTAATAGGAGTTTATTTCGGACTTATTGTTACTAACTCTTCATTTGATGTAATGGTTATGACAGGTATTGTAATGCTTGCTGGTACAGTTGTAAATAATGCAATTATTCTTATAGATTATATAGAAATTTTAAGAAAAAGAGGTCTGTCTAGAGATAAAGCTATATTGAAAGGTTGTTTTACAAGATTGAGACCAATTATTATGACAACATCAACTACTGTTTTAGGAATGCTTCCACTTGCTTTCGGAATAGGAGAAGGTTCAGAAATATATAGTGGTCTGGCAGTAGCAATTATATTTGGAATGACATTTTCAACAATGCTAACTCTTATTGTAATACCTATTCTTTACGAATATGTTGAGGATTTTAGTAAGAAATTTTTAAACATAAGTTTTAAGAAAAAAGAGAAATAAAAAAAAGAGCTGCCAACAAAGAAATTTGTTGACAGCTCTTTTTTTTATGCCATTACATATTCATTTTCATTTTCAAATTTGTTTAACTTCTTGGCCAGTTCCTTATAATTCTTTTTCAAATATTCTATCTCATCATACAGAAAAGAAGTTGGATTTTTAATGGTTATCATCTCATTTAAATTTAAACTATTTTTATAATATTTTTTTAAATCTTTAAATGAAAGATATAAAAAAGCAATAGAAACTGTGTTTATATTAGAAAAATCTATAGTGACTTTTTCATTTTTTCCTAAAGCTTTTACAATTATCTTATTTATTTTTTTTGCATTTTCTGGACAAATTAATGACGATGTTTTTAAAATTTTTTCTAAAACTAATATCATTGTTACCCCCTACTATATTATGCAGTATATTAACACTGCATCTCTTCTTTAACTCTTTTAACAGTTGCGCTATCTGCCAATATCTCTAAAAGCTTTAAAGAAAAATCTAATGATGTTCCTGCACCTCTAGAAGTTATTATCTTTTCAGAAACAACAACTTTTTCATTGATATAATTTCCTTGAGATATTTCACTTAAAACTCCTGTATGGCATGTAAAATCTTTCCCTTCTAATAATAAGTTTTTTGCTAAAATTGTTGGCGCTCCACATATGGCACCTATATACTTAGAATTTTCATAATAATACTCTACACACTTAACAACACTTTTATCCAGTGACAAATTTTCATACCCAGGATATCCACCAGGAAGAATTAATAAATCACCGTCTTTAATTTTTTCTAAATCTAAAATAGTATCAGCTTTTATAGTGACATGATTTGAAGAAGTTACTTCTAGCTTATCATAAATCGAAACTGTTGCTACTTTAACTCCTCCTCTTCTTAATACCGCAACAGGAGTCAAAGCTTCAATTAATTCAAAACCATTGGCTAATAGAACATACGCTTTTTTCATAATATTTTTTTAACGAAGTATTTATTCGCTAATTTTCCCCCTTTATAGTATTTATTTAAAACATTTTTTTCGATTAAATAACATTTACAGTATTAATAATATTTTATAACTATTATTTAAAATATAAAAATATAAATTATATATCATAATTATATATTTTATAATGTATTTATGGTAAAATAATATAACTGATTAACATTAAATTTAAATGGAGGTGGGGGGTTAGGTAAACTAATCCTATATTATGGAATATATTATAGATGAAAATTATGATGGGGTCAGATTAGATAGATTTTTAAGAAAGATGCTTCCTAATACACCTTTAACTGAAATTTTTAAAAGTTTAAGAGTAGGAAATATAAAACTTAATGGAAAAAAAGCAAAAGAAAATGCTAGAGTAGTTAAAGGAGATTTAATTAAGATTTTTAAACTTTCTGGTGCTTCTTTAGAAGAAAAAGAGAATCTTGAAAAGCTTAAAACTGATTTTATCGAATTATCCAATAAAGATTTAGAGATGATAAAAAAAGGGATAATTTTTGAAGATGAAAGAGTTGTAATATTTAATAAGCCCTGCGGAATAGTTATGCACACAGGTTCTGGTCATGAATATGGTTTAAATGAAATGCTTATATCTTATTACAAAAATCCAAATTTAGCTTTTGTTAATAGAATAGATAAAGAGACTTCAGGTATGGTTATTGCTGCTAAAACTCTCCCTTGTGCAAGGGAATTATCTGAAGAGATTAGAGAGAATAGAGTTGATAAAAGATACTATATATTAGTTGACGGAGTTGTAAAGAATAAAAAATTTACAAAGAGTAGTTATTTAAAGAAAACAGAAACTGGAGTAATTGAATTATCTAGCTATGAACAGGGAGCCAAAGAGAGCATTACCCACTTTGAAGTTGTAAAAATTATTGGAAGCAGAACCCTTTTAATAGGGCAATTAGATAGCGGAAGAACACATCAACTTAGAGTTCAGCTTTCATCTATGGGGTACCCAATTGTGGGGGATAAAAAATATAACCCTAAAACTAAAACAAGAAAGATGCTACTTCACTCATATTACTTAGATATAAAAAAATATAACCTAAAATTTGAATTACCTATCCCTGATGATTTTTTAAATTTATAAAAGAAAACCTCCTCCTGGTATCAATCTAGGAGGAGGTTTTCTTTTATACTACTTTTGTTTCAATACTCTCTATACTGTCACCTAAAAATGATTCAGCTATACTTTTAAACACCTCTTTATCCCCACTTACATAGTACTCTACTGTAGCATCGGCATCTGCGTCACTCAATAATGATAGCTCTTCTAATTTTAATTTTAATTCTTTTGCAGTTTCAAAGGCTGGATCAACTATTCTTCCTTTAAAATATTTTTCGATATCATTTAAAATCAAAGGGTAATGAGTGCAACCTAAAACTAAAGTATCTATATCATTAGGTATTGGAGACAGGTACTCTTCTAAAAGAGTAAAACGTTCGTCAAAAGTTTCCCATCCTTTTTCTATCATAGAGCAGAATAATTTACACCCTGCCTCAAAAACTTCTATCTCTTCATCTATTTTTTTTATCTCTTTTGTATATGCTAAATTTTTAACTGTAAAAGGCGTTGCGATTACTCCAACTCTATTATTCGTTGTTCCATTTACTGCTGTAAGAGCTCCCGGATGAATCACTCCTATAACAGGGATACTTGAAGTTAATTTTAACTCTTCTAAAGCTGCAACTGTTGCAGTATTACAAGCTATTACAACAGCTTTGCACCCTTTTTCTATGAAAAAATCCCTTATTTTCAAACATCTTTGTTGTATCTCTTCTTTTGTTTTTTCTCCATATGGTGAATACAATGTATCCCCATAATATACAACACCTTCATTTGGAAAGATCTCTCTTATCCTTTTAAGAACAGTAATTCCACCTACTCCTGAATCAAAAACACCAATTTTCCCTAAATTTTTCATTTTCTCACCCTCTGCCTTTATTTAGTCATTTATGTTAAAAAATTTATATTTTTATAGTAAATGATATATTGTACCTTATATTTAAGCTTTGTACAACCTTATTTAAAATAAAAAAACCAGTTATTTCAGTTAGTTCTTAGTAAATTTATTTATGATTTTCTGAAACTTTATCATGTGACACTATTATATCTATAATAGCATTTTTATATTAAAAAAGAACATTTTGTTTAAATTATTGTCTATTTTATATAATTATAAGTTTAACAATATATTATATTTATATTTATACTAAATATTTTTAACATCATAATGACACATAATAGTTATATTATACATTTATAAAAAGGAATTAATATAATTCCTAGTAAATTAAATATAACAGGAGAGTGTTTATTATGAAAAAATTATTATTAGCAACTGCAGTAGCTACATTATTATCGGTGACAGCTTTTAGTGCAACAACAGATACAAAAACTGCAACAATGCCCGCAGGGATGAATCACAACAATATGTCAAGTGGAAATGGTATGATGAATGGAAATATGCACAATATGGATATGAGCCAAATGATGGTTGATGGTGAGTGTAAAATGATGGCTGATGGTGGTATGATGGCAAAATATTTTACTGATTCAGAAAAAGTAGATTTTAAAAAAAATAGAGATGAGATTCAAAAATTAAAAACATCAGAAAATCCAGATTGGAAAAAAATTGAAGAGTTAAACAGAAAAAATGCTGAAATAATGGCAAAAGTAAAAACTAAAATGATGCAAGAGACTCATCATAATAATATGATGAACCCTGTACAAACAAAGCCAACAACAGCACAATAAACTTAAAAGGGGAAGAGATTTTTATGAACATTATTTTAAATGTTGTACTAATGTCAGTTCTAATGGGAATTTTATACATTATGCAGCAAAAATTCGTTTCTTTTTCTAAAAGGGTATTTACAGCTTTAATAATGGCTGTAGCTTTTGGAATATTTTTACAAATGACTTATGGTTTAAACAGTGATGCGGTGAATAAATCTTTAACATATATTAATGTTGTTGGAACTGGGTATATACGGTTGTTAAAAATGATAGTTATGCCTTTAATAATGGTGTCTATAACCTCAGCAATTATTAACTTAAAAGATGGCAAAACACTGGGTAAAATGGGTGGAATGATTATCGGAATTCTTGTTGGAACATCGGTTATTGCAGCTATCATAGGTGTTATTTGCGCTCTGATTTTTGGTTTAACAGCTGAAGGTTTACAATTAGGTGCTCAAGAAACAGCTCGTGCAGCATATCTTGAAGGGAAATTGGGTGAAGCAACAGTCACTTCATTTATCAGTAAATTTGTTGAAATGATCCCTGATAATGTCTTCCTTGATATGACTGGAGCGAGAAGTTCATCAACTATAGCTGTTGTAGTTTTCTCTGCATTTACAGGGATTGCAGCTTTAGGAATTCAGAAGAAAAAACCACACTCCTTTGAAGTATTTAAAGATATGGTTAACTCATTCCATGATATTGTTATGAGAATTGTTACTCTTGTTTTAAGGCTTACACCTTATGGTGTTTTAGCACTTATGACAAAAGTTATTGCAACTTCAAATGTTTCTGAAATATTAAAACTTGGAAATTTTGTTTTAGCATCATATGTTGCTTTACTACTAATGTTTATAGTACATTTAATTCTTATCTCTTTTTATGGGTTGTCACCAATTCAATTTGTTAAAAAGAGTCTACCTGTTCTAACTTTTGCTTTTACATCTAGGACAAGTGCTGGAACAATCCCATTAAATGTAGAGACACAAGTAGAAAAATTGGGTGTTTCTGAAGGTGTAGCTAATCTTTCCGCTTCTTTTGGAGCTTCTATAGGTCAAAATGGGTGTGCAGCTATTTATCCTGCAATGGTTGCTGTCATGATTGCACCAACTGTTGGTATTAACCCTCTTAACCCTATATTTTTAATTCAATTGATAGTTATTATAGCTATTTCTTCTTTTGGAGTTGCAGGAGTTGGTGGAGGAGCTACATTTGCTGCCCTCATCGTACTTTCATCTATGAACCTTCCAGTAGGTCTTGTAGGACTTTTAATAGCTATTGAGCCTCTTATCGATATGGGTAGAACTGCTCTTAATGTAAGTGGATCTATGACAGCTGGAGTTGTCACTGCTAAATCTCTAGGTGAATTAAACGAGAATGTTTATCATTCTGATAACTTAATTGAAGAATAATTCCCAAATTTAAAAAAGGCGTGTTCATTATTAACAATTGTTATGAAACGCCTTTTTCATTTTTCCAGTTTATAAAACCTTATTTTTATGACAATTTCATCTTAGACCTCGAAAAAAATCATTGACATAATATAGTTTCAATTGTACAATCTTAGTACAATTAAACTTAAATTTTTTATAGGGGGAGAATTAAACATGGAACAAAAAAAAGGTTTTTTTAACAAATTTTTGAATTTCATTGAGGTTGGTGGAAATGCTTTACCTCATCCAGTAACACTATTTTCGTTATTAGCTTTAACTATAATTGTGATTTCTGGAATTTTTGATGGTACTACTGTATCATTTATAAAACAAGGAAAAGAGGTTTCAGTAACTGCTAAATCTCTTGCAAATGCTGAAGGGATCAGATATATACTAAACTCAATGGTTAAGAACTTTACTGGTTTTGCACCACTTGGAACTGTACTTGTTGCACTTCTAGGAGTTGGAGTTTGTGAAGGAACTGGACTTATGTCTGCAGTTATTAAAAATACTGTTAACTCTACACCAAAAAAAGCTCTAACAGCAGTTCTTGTTTTTGCTGGTATTATGTCTAACGTTGCTTCTGATGCTGGATATGTTGTTTTAATTCCACTTGGAGCTATTATTTTCTTATCAGTTGGTAGACACCCTATTGCTGGACTTGCTGCTACTTTTGCAGGAGTATCTGGTGGTTTCTCTGCTAACCTTTTAATCGGTACTTTAGATCCTTTACTTGGAGGAATCTCTACAGAAGCTGCTAAACTTATAAATCCTGATTATACTGTTTTAGCAACGGCAAACTGGTATTTTATGGCTGCATCTACTTTCTTTATAACAATTGCAGGCACTTTTGTAACTGAAAAAATTGTTATTCCTCGTCTTGGAGAGTACAAAGGTGACGAAAAAGCTGATTTACACCCTTTAACTCCTATTGAGAAGAAAGCGTTAACTGCTTCTGGAGTTTCAACTATAATCTTCATTTTAATCATGCTTTGGTTAACTGTTCCTGAAACTGCAATTTTAAAAGAAAAGGGAAATTTAAATGCATTTATGCATTCTGGACTTGTTCCTGTTCTTATGTTTTTCTTCTTAATTCCAGGAATAACATATGGAGTTGTAGCTAAAACAATTAAAAGTGAAAAAGAAGTTTGTGCTATGATGGGTAAAGCTATGTCATCTATGGGTGGATATTTAGCCCTTGCATTTGCTGCTTCTCAATTTATAGCTTATTTTGGATATTCAAATTTAGGTACTATCTTAGCTGTAAAAGGTGCTGAAGGTCTTAAATCTGTTGGATTTACAGGTTTACCTTTAATGCTTGCATTTATTGTGCTTACTGGATTTATAAATCTATTTATGGGATCTGCATCAGCTAAATGGGCTATCATGGCTCCAGTATTTATTCCAATGCTTATGCAACTTGGTTACTCACCAGAGCTTACTCAAGTTGCATTTAGAATTGGTGATTCTTGTACAAATGTAATATCTCCACTTATGTCATACTTTGCATTTATAGTTACATTCTGTCAAAAGTATGATAAGAACTCTGGTATGGGAACACTTATATCAACTATGATGCCTTACTCAATAGTATTCTTGATCTCTTGGAGTATTGTATTCATTATTTGGTACACTTTAGGTCTTCCTATCGGTCCAGGTGCTCCATTATTCTATAACATGTAATAGAAAAATTAAAAGAGTATGATCAAGTAGATCATACTCTTTTTTAATTTATTTTAATTACTAAAATTATTTTCAGTATGAAGTACACCTTTTTCAATTACCTATTCTCCTTTAGCCTTATCATATTCTAAAGAATAAAACATCACCATTAAAATTAAAATCATTTGCTTGTCAATTATTCCTTAATATGCTACACTCTTTTATTGACAAGACAGTTGTAAAAACTATTGACTATTCTAAGGGGGAGTTATGAATAAATTAAATTTAATTAACAATTTAAAAAAAGATAAAAATGCTGTTATTTTAGCTCATTATTATACAGAAGATGATGTTCAAAAAGTAGCTGATTATGTTGGAGACTCTTATTTTTTAAGTAAGAAAGCTATAGAATTAAAAGAAAATCTAATAGTTATGTGTGGTGTATATTTTATGGGAGAGAGCGTCAAACTACTCAGTCCAAATAAAAAAGTAGTAGTTCCCGATAAATCTGCTGATTGTCCTATGGCTCATATGGCAACTCTTGACAGTGTAAAAGAAATGAAAGATAAATATGAGGATTTAGCTGTAGTTTGTTATGTTAATTCTACTGCTGATCTAAAATCTGTTAGTGATGTTTGTGTTACATCTGCCAATGCCGTTGATGTAGTAAAAAAATTACCAAATAAAAATATATTTTTTATTCCTGATAAACATTTAGGTAGTTATGTTGCAACTAAACTTCCTGAAAAAAATATAATTTTATGTAAAGGATATTGTCCTATACATGATGGAGTAAATTTAAAAGATGTTACGGAATTGAAAAATAAGTATCCAAAAGCTCAAATTATGGTACACCCAGAATGCAGTCAAGAAATTTTAAATCTTGCTGATTACGTTGGAAGTACTACAGGAATAATTAATTATGTATCTAATAGTCAAAATAATGATTTTATAATTTGTACTGAAGTAGGTATTTTATATGAATTAAAAACTAAAAATCCTAATAAAAATTTTTATTCCCCTGAAAAAAGAATGGAATGTTTAGATATGAAAAAAACAACATTAGATAAAATAATTCATGTTTTAGAAACTGAAGAAAATGAAATTATTTTAGATTCTATAATTGCTGAACAAGCTAAAAAACCACTAGATAAAATGTTAGAATTGGGGAGATAATCATGAAAAAATTTGATGTTATTATCGTTGGAACTGGTGCTGCTGGTTGTTTTTCAGCATTACACTTAGATGATAAATTAAATATACTAATGGTAACAAAAGAAAAAGCAGAGGAGAGTGGTTCCTATTTAGCTCAAGGAGGTATCTGTGTCTTAAAAGATGAAGAAGACTTTAATAGTTTTTTTGAAGATACATTAAAGGCAGGGCACTATAAAAATAAAAAAGAAGCAGTCGAAGTAATGATTAATTCTTCAAATGAAGTTATAAAAGAATTAATAGATTATAATGTAGATTTTAATAGAGAAAATGGCCAGCTTCTTTATACACGGGAAGGTGCTCATTCAAAATCTCGTATTCTATATCATAAAGATATAACTGGACAAGAGATAACTAGTAAATTATTAAGTAAAGTTAAAAAAAGAAAAAATATAACTCTTCTTGAAAATACTAAAGTTATTGATATTATTGAAAAAGATAAGAAGTGTATTGGAGTTATTTTAAATGATAAACAAGGTAACTTAGAAATCATATCTTCTAAATGTGTTATCTTAGCAACTGGAGGAATAGGTGGAATTTTTAAAAATTCCACTAACTTTCCTCATATAACAGGTGACTCTTTAGGAATAGCAATTAAACATCACATTAAATTGAAAGATTTGAGTTACATTCAAATTCATCCTACAACACTTTATTCTAAAAAGAGTGGAAGAAGATTTTTAATTTCTGAATCAGTTAGAGGTGAGGGTGCTTTACTTTATAATAAAAATTTCCAAAGATTTACTGATGAATTACAATCAAGAGATGTTGTTACAAAAGCAATATTAGCAGAAGTACAAAAAGATAAAAGCGAATTTGTTTGGTTAGATATGAGACCAATCATTGAAAGAGGGATTGATATTACTAAAAGATTTCCTAATATTATAAAAAAATGTAAGGAAGAGGGGTATAATCCAATGAAAGAGTGTATTCCTGTTGTTCCAGCTCAACATTATTTTATGGGAGGGATAGAGGTTGATTTAAATAGCTCTACTTCATTAGAAAATTTATATGCTGTTGGTGAAACTAGTTGTAATGGTGTACATGGTGCTAATAGACTTGCAAGTAATTCTCTTTTGGAAATCTTAGTTTTTTCAAAAAGAGCAGCTATAAATATAAATAAAAAAATTGATAAAATTCCCCTTATAGATTCGAAATATATAAAATTAGATTCATATTCCAATAATAAACTCTTTGAAGAGTATAAAACTAATATTTTAGAAGAGATTGAAAAAGATAAGATAATGAAGGAGAAAATATCGTGAACTTAATAACTAATAAAATAAATGTAGATAATTTGATTTTAATGGCTTTAAAAGAAGATGTTTCTAATGAAGATATTACTACTAATTCGATCATAAAAGACAAGAAAATTGGAAAAATTAGCCTAATTTGCAAAGAAGAGGGTATTTTAGCTGGTATTGAAGTTTTTAAGAGAGTATTCCAATTATTAGATGAGAATGCAAATTTTTCTATTAAAAAAAAAGATGGTGAAAAAATTGAAAAAAACGAGGTAATCGGAGAGATTTCTGGAGATGTAAGAGCTATTCTTACTGGAGAAAGAACAGCTCTTAATTATCTTCAACATATGAGTGGTATTGCAACTTATACTTATAATATGGTAAAATTATTAAAAGGGAGCAATATAAAACTTTTAGATACTAGAAAAACAACACCTAATATGCGTATTTTTGACAAATATTCTGTTAAAATAGGTGGTGGATATAATCATAGATACAACCTTTCTGATGGAATATTGATAAAAGATAATCATATTGACGCTGCTGGTAGTATTACAGAAGCTATAAAATTAGCTAAAAATTATGCTCCTTTTGTAAGAAAAATTGAGGTTGAAGTTGAAAATTTAGAAATGATAGCTGAAGCTATAAAAGCTGGGGCTGATATCATAATGTTAGATAATATGAACCCTGAACTTATGAAAGAGGCTGTAAAACTTATAAATGGAAGAGCTGAAACTGAATGTTCAGGAAATATTTCTAAGGAGAATATAGAAAAAATTAAAGATACTGGAGTAGACTATATTTCTAGTGGGGCATTGACTCATTCAGCACCTATTTTAGATTTTTCTCTAAAATATCTTCAAATATTAAAATAAAATTATTGTGAGGGAAAAATTTGACTGGAAAAGAAAGACGTAAAAAAATTTTAGAACTTATAAAAAATTCCACTACACCTATCTCTGGAACTGAATTAGCAAAAATATGTGAAGTTAGTAGACAGATAGTTGTACAAGATATTGCTTTATTAAGAGCTGAAGAATATGATATCTATTCTACTACAAGAGGATACCTCTTTGAAAATACTAAAAAATATAGAAGAGTTTTTTGTATTTCACATAAAGATCATAAAATAGAAGAAGAATTAAATTCTATTGTTGATTTTGGTGGAACAGTTTTAGATGTATTCGTAAAACATGATGTCTATGGAGATATTAAAGCTGAATTAAATATTAATTCTAGAAAAAAAGTTTTGGATTTTATTAAAAAACTAAACTCTGGAAATGTATCTCCTCTAAAAAATCTTACATCTGATATTCACTATCACACTGTTGAAGCAGAGAGTGAAGAAGTTTTAGATTTTATTGAAAAAGAATTAGAAATTAAAGGTTTACTCTACAAAGAAAAAAAATAAATAAAAATCAAGAAATTGATATAAAGTAATAAAATATAAAGTGAGGAAGAAAAATGAAAAAAGATTTTTTTAAAATTCTTAAAGAGGAAGAGATTATTGTAGCATTAAAAAAAATTGAGGATCTTCCTTATGCTCTCAAATGTAAGAGTAAAATAATTTTTCTTCTCTGTGGAACTATTTTAAACATTGAAGAGATTACAAGAAAAATCCGTAGTGCTGGAAAAATTTCATTTTTACATTTAGATATGATTAGCGGTTTTGATTCTAAAGAAGTTTTAATTATAGATTTTTTAAAAGAAAACAGTTATGCTGATGGGATTATAAGTACAAAACCAACAATCATAAAACATGCTAAAAAAATGGGTTTTTTATCAATACAAAGATGCTTTATTTTAGATTCACTATCTTTAGAGAATAGTAAAAAAATGTTAAAAGAAGGAAATCCTGATGCTTTGGAAATTCTTCCAGGGGTAATGCCTAAAATAATAAAAACAATTTCGGAAAAAATAACAATTCCACTTATAGCAGGTGGATTAATAAATGATAGTGACGATATTACAGCTGGGATTGCTTCAGGTGCAGCAGCAATTTCAACTACAAAAAAAGAATTGTGGAAATAATACGTACAAAATGTTTGACTTTATGGAATTATTGTGTTATATATGTATTATAATTTTATAAAGTGGCAAGAGACCGAGAGAGCTGCAAAAAAAAAAAGACTTCTTTTTGTTGCTCTATTTTTTTGTAAGATTATTTAGATTTCTAAAAAGTATTTATATAACAATATTGAACTATGGAGGTAAAAATGATTGGTTCAAATGTTTATTTAGCAGAATTTATTGGAACAATGTTATTAATTTTATTTGGTAATGGCGTGGTAGCAGGCTGTATTTTAAGAAAAAATAAATCTGAAAATGCAGGTTGGATGGTTATCACAGCAGGTTGGGGATTTGCTGTAATGATAGGAGCTTATGCAACTGGATGGATAAGCGGTGCACATTTAAATCCTGCGTTAACAATCGGCTTAGCAATGAGTGGTCTTTTTGCAAAAGAATTAGTAGCTGGTTATATAGTTGCACAATTTTTAGGAGCTATGACAGGGCAAATTTTAGTTTACTTAGTTCATAAACTACATTATGATGAAACTGAAGACCATGGAACTGTACTTGCAACTTTTTGTACTGGTCCAGCAGTAAGAGATTACAAATGGAATTTTATAACAGAAGCGGTAGTAACAATGATCTTAGTTTTTGGATTACTTGCAATAGGTAACGCCAAAAATGCCACTGGACCAATGGCACCTATGCTAGCAGGAGGATTTATTTGGGCTATAGGTATGAGTTTAGGAGGTCCTACAGGTTATGCAATTAATCCTGCAAGAGATTTAGGTCCAAGAATAATTCATGCAATCTTGCCGTTAAAACACAAAGGTAATTCAGATTGGTCATACTCTTGGGTTCCAGTAGTTGGTCCGATTGTAGGAGCAATAATAGGAGGACTAGCTTATACTAGTTTATATATTTAATTTGTAATACAACGATTTATGTTAATCATTTGTGATAATATTAAAAAAGAATATAAAAAGTGGGGGAATTCATATGAGATATACAGTAGCATTAGACCAAGGAACAACTAGTTCAAGAGCAATTATTTTTGATGAAAATTATCAAATTGTAGGAAGTGCACAAAAAGAATTTACTCAGATATACCCAAAAGAAGGGTGGGTTGAACATGATCCTATGGAGATTTGGGCAACGCAAAGTGGAGTTTTAACAGAGGTAATTGCAAAAACAGGGATATCAACTCATGATATTGCAGGTATAGGAATAACAAATCAAAGGGAAACAACAGTAGTTTGGGATAAAAATACAGGGAAGCCGGTATATAACGCAATAGTTTGGCAATGTAGAAGAACAGCTTCTATTTGCGATGAATTAAAAGCAATGGAAATGCAAGATTATGTAAGAGAAAACACAGGACTTGTAATAGATGCATACTTTTCTGGTACAAAAATAAAATGGATTTTAGATAATGTAGAAGGGGCAAGAGAGAAGGCTGAAAAAGGGGAGTTACTCTTCGGAACTGTAGATACTTGGTTAATTTGGAAGCTTACAAATGGAAAAGTTCATGCAACAGATTATACAAATGCTTCTAGAACAATGTTGTACAATATTAAAGACTTAAAATGGGATGAAAAAATGGTGGAAGTATTAGGAATTCCAAAATCAATGTTGCCAGAAGTTAAAAATAGTAGTGGAATATTTGGATACGCTAACCTTGGAGGTCAAGGTGGATATAGAGTTCCAATAGCTGGAGTAGCTGGGGATCAGCAATCAGCACTTTTTGGACAAGCGTGTTTCAATGAAGGAGAAGCAAAAAACACTTATGGAACTGGATGTTTTATGCTTATGAATACTGGGGATAAAATGATAACTAGTAAAAATGGACTTCTTACAACAATTGGAATAGGGCTTAATGGAAAAGTTGAATATGCTTTAGAAGGTTCTATTTTTATAGCAGGAGCTTCAATTCAGTGGTTAAGAGATGAATTAAGAATTATAAATGATGCAAAAGATACCGAATATTTTGCATCAAAAGTTAAAGATTCTGCAGGAGTTTATGTTGTTCCAGCTTTCGTAGGATTAGGAACACCTCACTGGGATATGTATGCTAGAGGGACAATTGTTGGTCTTACTAGAGGAAGTAATAGAAACCATATAATTAGAGCAACACTAGAGTCAATTGCATATCAAACAAGAGATGTTTTAGATGCAATGCAAGAGGATTCTGGAATAAAGCTATCTGAGCTTAAAGTTGATGGTGGAGCTTGTGCTAATAACTTCTTAATGCAATTCCAATCAGATATAGTTGGTGTAAAAGTTAGAAGACCTGAGATTGTTGAGACAACAGCATTAGGAGCAGCATATCTTGCTGGATTAGGTGTAAATTTATTTACATCTAAAGAGGATATCAAAAAAGCTTGGAAAATAAATAGAGAGTTTAACCCAGAAATAGAGTCATATGAACAACAAAAAATGTACAAAGGGTGGAAAAAAGCAGTAAAAAGAGCTATGGAATGGGCAAAAGAGGATGAAGAGGTTTAAAAAATCTTGTATAAACCATTATAAAGTAGTATACTAAAAATATAAAAAATAGATACTGGCAAGAGATTGGAGAGCTAAAAAACATCCTACATATTGTAGAATGTTTTTTAGACTCTCTTTTTTATTAATAAAAATTTCGGAGGATAAAAAAATGTATGATATTTTAATAATTGGAGCAGGGATCTCTGGAGCCACAATTGCTAGAGAGTTATCAAAATACGATTTAAAAATTGCACTTCTAGATAAAGAGAATGATGTTTCTAACGGAAGTACTAAAGCTAACAGTGCCATTGTTCATGCAGGTTATGATGTAAAACCTGAAACTCTTATGGGAAAATATAATGCCAAGGGGAATGCCATGTACGAAGATTTATGTAAAGAGTTGCATGTTCCTTTTAAAAGATGCGGCTCTTTAGTAATAGCTTTTAACGAGGAGGATATGGAGCATATAAGAGAGCTGTATGAAAGAGGGCAAAAAAATGGAGTTCCTAAACTTCATATAATAGATAGGGTAAAAACAAAAGAGTTAGAACCTCATATTCAAGATGGAGTCATCGGTGCTCTATATTCAGAAACAGCTGGAATTGTTGGACCTTGGGAACTAACAATTGCACTTGTTGAAAATGCTGTACAAAATGGAGTAGATCTTTTTTTAGAAAATAAAGTTAAAAAGATAGAAAAAATATCAGATGGTTTTAAAGTTACAACGGATAAAGGTGCTTATGAAACAAAAAAAATTGTTAACTGTGGTGGAATTTATGCTGATGAAATTCATAATTTAATTGCAAAACCTACATTTAAAATTACTCCAAGAAAGGGGGAGTATTTTGTCCTTGATAAAACACAAGGTGAAAAGATTCACCGAACTATATTCCAATGTCCAACAAAGTTAGGAAAAGGGGTTTTACTTACTCCAACAGTTCATGGAAATCTTTTAGTAGGTCCTGATTCTCAAGAGATTAAAGATAAAGAGGATATTTCAACATCTCAAGAGAGATTGGATTACGTTAAAGAGACAAGCATTAAGTCAGCTAAAAATATTGAATTTAGAGATATTATAAGAACTTTTGCAGGACTAAGGGCAGAAAGTGACAGAGGAGACTTTATAATTGGCGAAACTGAAGATTGTAAAGGGTTTTATGATGTAGCAGGTATTAAATCTCCTGGACTTACCGCGGCTCCCGCAGTTGCATTGTCTATTGTGGAAATGTTAAAAAAATCGGAATTAAATTTTGAAAAAAAATCAGAATTGGCATTAATAAAGCTTGAAAAACCAGTTAACTTTATGGAATTAAGCTCTAAAGAGAAAGAGATAAAAATCAAAGAAAATCCAGCCTATGGAAGAGTAATTTGCAGGTGTGAAATGATAACAGAAGGAGAGATTATAGATACTTTAAAAAGACCTTTTATTGGAAAATCTGTAGATGCTATAAAAAAGAGATGCAGACCAGGTATGGGGAGATGTCAAGGTGGATTTTGTGGTCCTAGAGTTCAAGAGATAATTGCAAGAGAGTTAGGCATAGAGTTGAAAAAAATTGTACTTGATAAAGAAGAATCATATATTTTAACTAATGAAACAAAGAGATAACAGGGAGGAAGCGTATGAAGTACCAAGTGGTAATTATAGGAGGGGGTCCTGCAGGTCTTGCAGCAGCTAAATCTGCTTATGAAAATGGTGCAAAAAGCATTTTAATAATAGAAAGAGATAAAGAGTTAGGCGGAATCCTCCAGCAATGTATACATAATGGATTTGGCTTACATAAATTTAAAGAAGAGTTAACAGGACCAGAATATGCTCAAAAATATATTGATATGATAAAAAAACTTCCAATAGATATAAAGTTAGAGTCTATGGTGCTAAATATTACAGATAAAAGAGTTATATCTATGATAAACCCTCAAGATGGATATATAGAGATTGAAGCAGGATCTATTATTTTGGCAATGGGGTGTAGAGAGAGAACAAGAGGAGCTATAAATATACCAGGAGACAGACCAGCAGGAGTATTTACAGCAGGAGCGGCTCAAAGATTTGTAAATATGGAAGGTTATATGGTAGGAAAAAAAGTTTTAATTTTAGGAAGTGGTGACATTGGCCTTATAATGGCAAGAAGAATGACTCTCGAAGGTGCAAAAGTGGAAGCAGTTGTTGAACTTATGCCATTTTCAGGGGGATTAACAAGAAATATAGTTCAATGTTTAGAAGATTTTAATATTCCATTATACCTTTCTCATACAGTAATAAATATAAAGGGTAATAAAAGAGTTGAAGGAGTCACAATAGCGAAAGTGGATGAAAATAGAAAACCAATCCCTGGAACAGAAAAGACATATGATGTAGATACCCTTTTATTATCAGTAGGGCTTATTCCTGAAAATGAGCTTTCAAGGCAAATGGGAACAGAGTTAGATAGAAGAACAAGTGGTCCTTTTGTAAATAGCAGAATGGAAACATCAATCCCTGGTGTATTTGCTTGTGGAAATGTAGTTCACGTGCATGATTTAGTAGATTTTGTAAGTGCTGAGGGGGAGAGAGCTGGAAAAAATGCAGCTGAGTATATACAAGGTTTAGTTGGAGAAACAATATGCCAATTAAACATAACAAATGGGGCAGGAATAACTTACACTGTACCACAAGTAATAAATTTATGCGAAGCACCTCAAAATATCGAAGTTTTTATGAGAGTTAATGGCGTTTATAAAGATAAAAGAATAGTTGTAAAATGTGGCGATAAAGAGATAGTTGGATATTCAAGAAAACACTTAGCTCCTGGAGAGATGGAAAAAATAATGATTCCAAGTAAATTTCTAAATGAGATAAATAGGGAGCTAACTATTGAGCTTCAGGAGGTAAAATAAAATGAAAAATTTAATCTGTATTGTTTGTCCAATAGGGTGCCATTTAGAAGTAGATACAAAGAGTGACTACAGAGTAACAGGAAACACTTGCCCTAAAGGGGAAGTATATGGAAAAGAGGAATTAATAGCACCTAAAAGAGTTGTAACTTCAACAATAAAAATTCAAGGAGGGCTTTATAATAGAATCCCTGTTAAAACAACAGAAGCTATTCCTAAAGAGCTAACTTTTGAATGCATGGAGCTTTTAAACTCTTTAGAAGTCATATCTCCAATAAAAGTTGGAACTAAAGTTCTTGAAAATATTTTTAATACAGGAGTAGATATAGTAGTTACTAGAGATATGTAGATAGATAACTAAATAATAAAAAAAGTGCAATCCCATTTTATTAGAGATTGCACTTTTTTATTACTCCCACTCGATACAGATTAGTTTATGCCTTTTGATTTTCTTTGATAAATAGTGATTTTTAGTGTTCATACTATCACTATTGTTAGTAAAAAAGTTGTCTGTTAACCTTTTAGGAGTCAAAATGGAGTCAATATTATAAATATTAATCAATCGATTTCCAAAGCTTCCTAATTGAAATACCAATTTGTTCCCAACTAATATCAGATGCATAAGAATACTTCTTTTGATACTTTTTCCAACTCAAAGCCATATTTTCATTGGAAAACACACCTTCAATAATATCATAACCATTTTTAATAACATGAAATGTTCCGCGCTTTTTCCCTGTTCCTATAAGAGCTTCTTTTAAAATAGTTAAATCAATTGACTCGCTTTGAAGCTGGTACAATATATGAACATCATAGAAATCTCTCATTCTTGTATTAGCTGTAGATCGTGTAATAATTGTTTCTAATTTCTCAGCAAGAATTGTTTCTATATTATAGCTTAGAATCTCAATTTCTCTATCTTCTAATAACAGTTGATACATATGCAAAATCTCTTTCGGCGTTATTTCATCACCTGTAGTAATATCAACTTTAATTGGAATTTTAGCATTTTCAAGTATTGCATCAATTGATACCCTAAAACCTGGATAATCTGCTTCATCTCTTATTTCTTCAACCTTCTTTATTTCAAATTTAACTCCATCTCCAGTATCAATAGTAATAATATCCTCAAACGTTAACTTAATTGAATCAATAGTTACTGCTTTATTTTTCATTGTAGTATCCATATCTACTGTTGAACGACTTTCTACACCAATAAGTGAGCTAATAAGCATGCCACCTTTTAAAATAAAGTTTTCTTTATAATTTGATAAAGCAATTCTTTCAAGAAGTCTTTCCATCATATAATTTCTAAGTAGTATTTGAGGATTTATGCTTTTCTTCTTGGCTATATTATTAATCAAATCTTTAATTTGCCTTAATGTCCTCATATCAAAACCTCCACATATTGCCTAATTATCTTCTCTACTCTAAATTTTTCTGCATATTGTAATAGTTTTGGGATATCTTTTTCTTTCTCCGATAAATATCTTCTAATTCCTTCATTGATAATCGCAGAATCAATAACATTTCGGTTCCTTACGATATCGCAAATAGTACGTTCTTTATTATAGACTCGAATATTTCTCCCAAATGGGGTTTTCCCATATTCTACACCTAGATTCAATAGATCATTTTTTATAAAATATACATAAATACCATCATTTTTAAAATTGGAGGCATTGTATCCTGATGGTAAAGTAACTGTATACTGTAAAGGGTCTCTATCCGTTAAATCATGTAAATAAAGTGCTGTCTCGTGTGAAAAAATAGCCTTTTTACTTCTCGCTTGTAAAACATACATCGCATCTTCAAATGCATCTTTAGATAAATACACTCCTTGAGCAACTCTTTCTATATATCCTTTTTTTACATATTTGCTTAATAACTGTTTTGAAATTCCAGCTTCTATTATATCTTTAGTTAAAAGCATTCCTTCTTTTTCAAGAAGTAAAGTTTCTAAAAGTTTATGATAATCCATATAATTCACCTCAGTTTACTTTTATGCTTATATTTTATATTATATAAGTACGGAAGTAAACACATTATTCTTTATATAGAAATAAAAATGTCATAGAACATCAACAATATAAAAATTGATGTCTATGACAAATCATTTGGGATGGTTATTTTGGACCACTCTCATCTGCTTTTATTATATTCTTAGATTGATAATTGATAGAATTAGAATCAAAAAGAACAACCATGACAAGCTTTGCCACACAGAATACATGTAACTGTCCTAGCGTTTTCATATATAATTTAAGTAGCAGGAGTTAAAGTCGAGGGACGGTTTGGCGGTTATACCCCGTTTTTTGAACATGACTTTGTTGTCTTTGAGAACACAGAATTGCTTCTTTGAAAGCGTACACTAATCTTTCTTTTTTTCAGACAACTTCTCCTGCTAATCATATTATACAGGAGCTTAAATTGCTATGAAAGCTCTACTTAATATTTGCTCTGGTTTAGATGTTCATAAGGAGATTATTGAAGTTTGCATTTTAAAGGGAGATTCTTCTGATGATGTTAATGTTGTTAGAGCTAGCTTTTCAACTTTGCGTGGGGATTTGTTTAAGTTAAGAGATTTTTTAGTTATGAATGATTGTTTTCATGTTGCTATGGAAAGTACTGGTATTTATTGGATGGCTCTTTATGATATTTTACAAGAGCATTCAGGTTTTACTGTATATGTTGTTAATGCTCATCATATGCGTAATATCCCTGGCAGAAAGACTGATGTAAAGGATGCTCAGTGGATTTCTGAACTATTTCGTTTTGGGCTTTTAAATTCTAGTTTTATTCCTTGTAAAGCTGTTCGTGAACTTAGAGAATATACTAGGTTTTACAAGAAAGTAAATGAAAATAGAGCCCAGTTAGTTACTAGAATTGAAAAGTTTTTGCAAATCCATGGTTTTAAGCTTTCTTCTGTTGTTAGTGATATTACTGGTGTTACTTCAAGAAAGCTTCTTCATCACTTAGCGGATAATGGTAGTATTTCATGCACTGATGTTGCTCATTTGATTGACAAGAGGATTAAAAAATCTCCACAGGAGATTGCTTACGCTCTTAATGGTACTCTTTCTTTAGCTGAGCGCAAGCTCCTTAAAAGAATGCTTTCTTTTCTCGCTATTTTTGAGCAAGAACTCCTTGATTTAAAGTCTGAAATCATTAATCTTTCTGAGCCATTTAATGAGTCTGTTGAGATTATGTCTAGTATCCCTGGTCTTGATGTTCTTTCTTCTTTGTATATTTTAGGTGAAATTGGCGATGATATGAGTTCTTTTGCTACTTCTTCTAATATTACATCTTGGGCTGGGCTTTGCCCTAGAAATAACGAAAGTGCTGGCAAGAAAAAATCTCAAAAGATTTTGCATGGCAATACTTATGTGAAATCTATTCTTTGTCAGTGTGCATGGGCTGCTGTAAGGACTCGTAATACTCGTATTGCTAAGTGGTTTTGGTCTCATCAAGGTAAAATTGGGCAAAAGAAATCAATCATTGCTGTAGCTAGAAAATTACTTGTGTATATTTACATGATTCTTAGTTCTAGATCGCCTTACAATGCTAAGTTAGATATGACGTAAAAAAAGCCTTAATTTCAAAACATATTTGTTTTAAAAAAAGGCTAGTTTAATCTATTTGGCATGGAGATTTATATTTTGGCTCGATGCCTTTTTGTAGTTGCTTAATTTATGTTTGTTTTATCATTTGTGTATTTTTGTTACACACTAACCGTCCCTTTTGATTTAGTTAAGTATCTTTTCTTTGTGATTCATATTATCCTCCACTGTTCCATCTATACTGATAGTATACTGTTTTCTCAGTGCATATGCAACAATATAAATTTTGTTGTATCGGTTCTTAAATTATATAATTAATACGCACATTTCAAACTAGTTTACCTTATTAGTGTAATACGAAAATTAAAAACCCGTGTATTCCTTTATTAAAAAGGATACACGGGTTTGATTTACTACTCCCATTCTTCACTATCTTTATGTCTTTTCTTTACAAAGTATTGCAATATCAGTATATTTTTTACAAATAGTTCTAGTGTATATCTTTAATTTCGTATAGTTTTTAGATTTTTTTACCCGTTCCAGTACCAGTTCCAACTAAAACTTATGTTGTTATTATTCTTATTAGATTATAAGCATTAATATATTTGCTTACTCTTTTAAATTATTTTCTTCTAAGTTATCAATCTTTTCTTTTTTTTCTATCTCTATATTTATAAAGCCCATTCTACACAAAAAAATTACAAGAGATAAAATAGATATTATTAGTATCTCCAGAAAACATATCCAAATTTTTCAATACATGTTCATGTAAATTGATATCTCTATACCTATATCTAAATAGGCCAATTGCCCAATTATAAAATTTTTTTATAATTGTTACTCCTGATACTTTTTTTACAATCTCTATATAATCCTTTTTATTATTTTATTAAAATTATTCCAATCGTTCAATTTTTTTAATACCAAAAGTTTAGATTCTTAACTATACAAAAGATGATTTATTTAACACATGTACAAGAAAAAAGATAGTCTACTATCGAACTAGGTCCATCAGCGACTTTTCTCCTTTCCCAATCTTTGATACTCTTTTGTACTCTTGTATGCTTTTCAACAAATCATCTATGTTAGAGAAATAACTATACACAAAATCATAACTTTTAACAGAATCATATTTAAGTTCACTTTTGCAGTATTCACTTGGTTTATGAAATTTTGACTTCTTAAATTTATCATACTTTCCTTCGTTAATAATTATAAGCATCTCTATCTCTGGAGCAGTTATGATGTTTATTACCTCAACTTTATCTTTATATGCTTTACTCAATTTGAAGTTTTCTCTCCTTGAATCTAATATTCTAACTACTGATATTTTCTGACTAAACTCCTTTTTCAAGTATCTATCTTCAAAAGTTTTTGCACTGCGACACCGAATTATTTCGCCCTCTAACAACATTGTAGTGTCAAACACAAGTTTATCACTTTCCAAAAGTCGGTCCATAATCGCTTGCTCAGCGTTTCCTTCACAAATACAGGCAACATATCCTTCTAAAGTCATTTTTCTCCTCCATATTCAACAACAACTCTTTTTAAGTCCATGTATGCTTCATATGCAGGAACTGTTCCATGTAAATATCCACTTTGGTAAACTTCACTTTTCTTAATATCATTTCTACATAGTATTCTTGAAAGGTTATCAACTTCTATCCCCTCATGATTTCGAATAATAAAAATATTATCATTTCGTTCAAACTCATCTAACAATTCAGGATAATGTGTGGAAAATATAATTACAGCACCTTTCTTATTAACCTTTTTACTCATAAAAAATCTGATTAGTGTTGAAACAATTTCTTTGTTAAAATGATTCTCTAATTCATCAATTATCAAATAACCACCTTCATCTAATACTCTCATTGCATTAACAAATACGTTGATTCCTTTAATCGTTCCTGATGATAAATACTTAGCTAATTCCATAGGTGAATACAGCAAAATTTCTTCTTTTGCATTAAATTTCAACCTGATTTCAAGCTTTTCATCGTTCACATTTAAATTAGTACGTAGATATTCTATACTTGGATCTAAGAATTTAATGAGTTCTTTAGGAAAATCTCCCAATATTCTTATTAGATTTACATTTGTCCAATCTAAAGTATCCATATAATTTACCTTCAATCCATATTTTTTATTTAATGCAATAACAATACTTATATCTTCTGGTAAAAACTCTTCGTTTTTATCCCTAATTTGTGATATATCATTTTCTTCAAATTTGAATAAATTTTTAATTGTATCTACAGATTTCACCGATTTGCTCCACATTGATTCCTCATCAATTATAAACTTATCTTCGCCATCAATAGAGTTTTTAGATTTTATTATAGTTGTTTTAAGTTTATTCACCGATTCTTTTCCTACACAAAAGTAAGATTCTACTACAATCTTCTCATTCTTTTTTAGTCCTTTTAAAATTTCTCTACTTTCTATATTGTTAATTGATTGATTATTTAACAACTGTATAACAAAAGATATCACTTTCAATGTAGTAGTTTTTCCTGATGCATTAATCCCAATCAAGGCTAACGCATTATTTGTTCTTATTTGAGGAGATATTTCATATAACATTTCATTTTTCCCACTACGGACTCTTTGAATAGCTGTAAAATCTACTTCTAGAACATCTTTAAATAATTTAAGACCTTCAACTTTTATTTTCAATATCCTCATCATCTATCTCCTCTTTAAACCACTTTATTCGTTTTAATATATATACACATACATATATATTACCATATTTTTTCTATAATTCAATAAAAATGTCGATTTAAAACATTTTTTCAGTTTTAAATCGACATCCCAGCATTTCATCTTTGTACTTTAGCACTACTTATTCTACCAATTTCTTTGTACTTTTCTGGTTCAATACTTCTAGCTGCTTGTATTTGTCCCTGTAAAGTATATATTTTTTTCAAGTCAACTTTATCAATAGCTTCTACATCACAAAGGTTTTTTATATCTTGAAAATTATCATAAATTTTCTTTTGCAAATTATTTGGAACCTTTAATTTGTTATCTGGCATCAAAATCGTTCCTGTAATTGGCGCAGGGATATCTTTGCCATAATACTTAACTTTTTTATACTTAGGTCTATGACCATACTTTCTCAATCGTATATCCGCTTCTCGTTTTAATAAATTTACATTAAAAGGATTTTCTGCTGAAAAAGTCAAATCATCTACGTATACCGTAAATATACATTTATTTTCACAAGCAACTTCATACAACTCAAAAAACATCGCCTCATATGCATAAAATGCTATTAATTGACTTGTTGGACACCCTGTCGGAATACCCCCTTCTAAGCATACAAGATCAGTACAAAACCCTGCAATATCTCCAGCCATCAACATCTTATCTTTAAAAAATCTAAATACATATTCTCTATTACAATTATCATAAAAATTTTTTATATCCATCGTTAAAACATAATGAGACATAATATGCGCTTTACCATTATCAATATAGCATTTCCCTTTCTCACCCGATATTAACCAATCTGGTCTCTTAACATATTGTATAAGTTGAAGTAAACGTTTCTGAACGATTTTCAATCTTTGATTAGGTGCAGTTATTTTTCTCTTATCGCTGTTATCCTTTTTATAGATTTCGAAACAATGATATTTAACACTATCACGTAAAGTATTAAATTCAGAGTCTGAAATATCCAACAAGGAGCATATCTTTTTTTTCGATTGGCATTTATATAGTGCACATTGATTAATTTCGTACCTATATTTAGGATTCTTCATCTACTCAACACCTTTTGACATACCTTTAATCAATCTCATCATCATATTCCTTACAAAAGTCTCTCCTTTATTATCTTTCTTAGCATCATCGTAGTCTTCTGATAACAATATCAATGATGATAATTTTATGCCATAGATTTTTGAATACTTTTCAAGTAATTCGAGTGATGGCTTTTTTTTGTTATTTTCAATTTCAGATAAATAGCTTTTAGATATCTCGAGTAGCTCACTCATCTCAGTTGCTTTTAGACCATATATTGCTCTAGTTCTTTTTAAAACATCACCAATCATTAGCTACTCCTTTCATATATTATCAACTAATTAAATTAGTAAAATTCAAAATTAGATAGGCTTTCTAATCCATCACTCTAACGAAACCACTGCATAAGGCGTTCTACTATTTGTATAACCAACCATAAGAACTCTAATCCTTTGAACAAAATCTTAAAGATATTTTTTCTAAGTTTATTAGTTCTTTGTGCAGTTTTAAGAGGTGTTTTTTGACCGTTCTGTAAGGACAGCTTGTTTTTCATTTTTTCATCTCCTTTGAGAGGTTCTAATGCTATCTTGAACCCCTTTCCCTTAAAAGAGACAGGTGCATACAGAACAGCCTATCTAATCCATTGAGCAACGCTGGAGTTCCCTTTCCAGCGTTGCTATGGCACGGCGTGCTTCGGGTCGTTCGGAACATGCGCGCTCCATAAAGTAGAGTATTAAAACTCCTCAAGTGCAAAGCACTCCATTTTGTGGGAATAGACCTTAATATACTATGTATATTATTTGCTGTTACATATACTATAATATACTAATTTTTTTATGTCAACTATTTTTTTTCGCTATTAGAGAATTTTATTTTATTTTCCAATAACTTAGACTAAGCAAAAGCAGTTCCATGTCAGTCTGTTTAAAAATAAAAACCTCACTACTTCCATTGTATATGATATAAATTCATGCATTTTGAATTTTAATTTTCAACTGTTTTTATGCTATCTTTATATATGTGCCTCTAATTATACCGAACATGATAACTCTCATCTTCACTACTTAATGTTCTAAATTGTGATGTTTCAATAGGATATTTTATAGAGTATAGTGTAATCTATCTTCCAATCTTAATCTTTTTCAATCTTCCTTTTTAAATCTTATAATTCCATATCTCTGGATTTCTTCTTCTTAGGTTTGTCCACTGCCATCTCTCTTTTCTTTGCTAAAGCTCTCTCAACTTCTTCTTCATAGGTTTCTTCTTTATTTTTTTCTTTAGGAATATTTTTTTGTTCTAATTGCTCTATCTTTTCTCTTTCCAGTACTAATATATCGAATTCATTTTCAAGCTTTATGGTTTCTTTATATATTGTTCCTTTTTCTTTATCTATTCTAGAGTACTGCTGTTTTAGTTTTTGAAATATGGTTTTGTCCTGTATTCCTTTTAATACTAGCTCTTTGTATTTTGGATATCTTTTTAAGAATTCTTCTACTTTTATGAAAGAGTTTTGATATGCCAGGATGTCTTTTTTGTTTATTAGATTATAGATTTTATCGTTTGGATTTTTAATATGGCCCTCATAGTGGGCTCTTTTATTAACGCAGGTTTCTATATATGGTGTAACCTTTTTTATTGCTAATTCTTCTCTACATAGATTTTGAACTCTTATGCTATAATTTTTTACTACTTTAGTTATTTCTCCTATTCTACTAGCTATATTAGCTTTAGTAGCTTCTATTTTTTCTATTCTAGCTTTTTCATTATTTAGCCACTCTATAAATCCTGTAGTGAGTTTTTCATCTTTTCTCTTTGCAAAATTAGTTCTAATTGCTTTTCTAATATTATCTTCTGCAAATGCTTCTCCGAGAGTTTTTCCACGTATAAATCTATCTTGGCTTTTATGCTTAAATGCTATGTGTTTTCCCTGCTTTATTTCGTAATCATATTTAATCATTAAATCTAAAAATTCTCTCCAGTTATCTGCTAAATCTATTGCTGAAGATAGAACTTCTTTAAGATTTGATTTTGCACTTTTACCTAGCTTATCTTGTTTCCAATCAAACCAATTTGTAAATGTACGAGTTTTTAGATAGTCAATGTCTTTTTGAATTTCTGGAGTAATTATTGAGAGGTTATGTTCTTTGCAAATTCTATCACTTTGATTTCTAATTTTCATGTATGATCCATAATATGATTGATATACTTTGCCTTGATTTACATCTACAGAATTAAAAATAACATGATTATGAATATTATTTTTATCTACATGTGTTGCTAGTATATATTCATAATCTTGTCCAAATATGCTTTCGCATAATTCTTTTCCTACTTTATGAGCTTCTTCATATGATACTTCTCCAGGAAGGAAGGATTGAATAAGGTGATGAGCTAAAGTCTTTGTTTTAGAATGAAATTGTTTTTTAGTTATTTCAAATTCTTTGTGAGCATTTTCTCTGCTGCATAGATTAGTTTTTACATAGATTTCTTCTAGAGTTTTTTCGCCATTACATATATAGTCTATAGATTTTTTTAGGTTAGTTTTTATTGGATGAATTTTGGTAATTGCCATTATAAAAATGCCTCATTTATTATATGGTTAGTTATCATTTCTCTTATATTTAGTATTAACTTTGCTTCTTCTTTGATGCAGCGTTCAAAAAATTTTAAAGCTTCTCTATCTACATGATTCATGTTATTTGCTATTTTAGTAATTTGATTTATGTTATTAGAATTTCTGCTAATCGTTGAGCTAAGTTTTCTAAGTTCATTTCCAATCTTTCCATCTAGATCAATGGAAATTATTCTATTTTTTAATATTGAATCCCTATAGAATTCTCTTTTAGTTCTATAGCTTGTCTGATTAAATCTTCTATTTATTTCATCCATTTCTTGTTGATTTACCATGAAGTGAACTGTACAATCATTCTTTCTATTTACTTTATTTTTCATCTTTGCTTTTCTCCTTTTATCTTTTGGGGTGTTAGGGGTATCCCCTAAAAAAACAAATTTGATTTATCAAATTTCAAGCTTACTATTTGACTGTGGTCAAATAGTATATGCTTGCTAATATCTAAAACCAGTACCGAGATTTTAAGAATCCTTCCCTTCATTCAATCTCTTTTCATATTTTATCTATTAGCTTTTGAAAAAATTCAAGAACGTAACACATTAAGTTTCTTAGCCCAGATTGCAGCCTTGAATAAAATTTCTTAGTACAATTGCGGTGTTACGTTCTTGAAAAAAGTTAAGGTAATTTCCAGTGCCATCCTGTTCCAACTCTTATAGATTTTATTCCCAATTCCTGTTTTGAATTTTCAAGTGTTCGTTTCGATATCCCAAGAGTTTTACCTTTTGCAAATATCTCACTTGCTGGATAAGAATCTTCTTCTGTAAGTAAATCTTTTAGAAATGATTCTGCTTTTAAACTTTTATTACCTTGTGAAAATCCACTTAACAATTCTTCTATAGAGATATCATATTCTCCTACCCAGTTGAATATATTGTCTTTAATCTCAAAAGCTACCGTACTTCCTTCCTTTTCTAAGTTGTTTTTTATTTGAGCTAGTGCTCTAATATTTGGATTCTCAGGAACACGTGCAACTAATAAAACACTTCTAGCTATAGCAAAAAAATCAATTGATCCTATTCCTCTATAAGCAGCTTTAGCTCCACTGCCTTTATTCATATGTCCAATTAAAACTACTGCACATCCAGTTTTTTCTGCAATTGTCCCTAATCGTTTTGTTATATCTCTTGTTTCGTTTGCTCTATTCATATCTACTTTATCCCCTAAATAAGCTTGTAATGGGTCTAATATAAGTAGTTTTGCTCCTGTTGTTCTTATAGCTGCTTCTATACGAACATCATTCATGCTAAGAGAATCTTCACTATCATCTATAACCATAATTCTTTTACAATCAGCCCCTGAATCTTCTAATCTTGGTTTAACTGTATCTGCTAATCCATCCTCTGCTGTCTGATAGATTATATTAATTGGCTCTCTTAGTTCATCTTCTCCAAAGCATCTTCCAAGAGATAATTCTGAAGCAAGTTTTAATATCAATGATGTCTTTCCTTCTCCAGGATCTCCTTGGACTATTGTAATTTTTCCATATGGTATATATGGCTTCCATAACCATTTTATTTCTTCTCTTTCAATCGTATCCATAACAATTATTTTTAATTGATTGAACTGTGGCTTTTGCATTATATTGCCTCCATTAATCTATTTTTAAAGTTGCATACGGAGGTCTACCGTGCTAAAATACTAATATAGTAAATAAGTTGTTTGGCACGGTAGAAAGCTCTTGTATTTCCAGATACAAGTGCTTTTTTAATTTTCCGTATCAGAATCATAAACTATGCCATCTATATCCAATTTCTGATTTAATAATTTAGTTAGTGATTCCAAAAATATTTTGCATTCTAACAATTTTTCTTGAGCTTCTGAATTTATGTTTTTGCAATTTAAATTTGCTATATTTTCATTCAGTTTCTTTATTTCTAGTGCCAATCTGTCGCTTTCATATTTTCCTGCTACAATATTTATTTCTCCTTCTAAAATAGCTTCAATAATAAATTGTCCTTTAGGCTTTCCAGATATTTTTTGTCTAGCATGAAGCAGTAAAAATTCCTCTGGTGACAAACGAAATGTCACGGTTTTATTTCTAAATCTATTTATATCTAAACCACTCATTTTAGTTCCTCTCTATACTCAGCATCAAGTTTATCTGCCATCTGTACTTGCTTATTTGGATATAAATGAGCATAAGTATTCATTGTAGTTTCTATTCTTTCATGCCCCAACCTTTCAGCAATAATTAGTGGTGTAAAACCCATCTCTATCAAAAGTGCTGTATGGCTATGTCTTAAATCATGTAGTCGGATTCTTTTTACACCACTTAGTTTTATTCCTCTTTTTATTTCACTAGTTAAATAACTTTTAGTTACTGGAAACATTCTTGTATTCTCATCTATCTCATATAAGCTATTTATATATTCTTGTAAATCTATTGCTAAAAATTCTGGAATATTAATAATTCTTTTACTCTTAGGAGTCTTAGGTTCAGTGATTATATCTTTTTTATCTAATCGCTGATAGGATTTAGTTATTGATATAGTTCTTTTTTCAAAATCTATATCTTTAGGAGTTAATGCCATTAGCTCTCCTATTCTTATACCTGTCCAATATAAAACTGAAAAAGCAATATAACTAATTCTTTTATCCATAACATGATCAATGAATTTCACAAATTCATGTTTTGTCCAAAAGAGCATTTCATCAGCATTATTTTTTCCCATGCTGCCTGACTTAGAGCAAGGATTACTTTTAAGCTCATAATACCTAACAGCAAAATTAAAAATAGCATTTATTTGGTTATGAATTGTCTTGAGATACGTTTGAGAATAACCTTGTTGAATTAATTCATTTTGCCACTTACGTATATCTTTTGGCTTGATATCATTCATCTTTTTGTCTTTGAAATATGGAACAATCTTTAAATCAATAATGTACCTTTTAGTTCTCATCGTGTGTTCTCTCAACCTAGTTTTCATATCTGCATAATATAAGCCTACAAAATCTTCAAATTTCATATTTAAATCAGCTTGCTTAGTCTGCAAAAAATCTCTCACCCATTCTTCAGCTTCTTTTTTAGTATCAAATCCTCTCTTAGTAGATTTTTTTCTATACCCTTGCCAGTCAGTATATGAATATTGAATCTTCCACTTATTTGTGGCTTTATCTCTTTGTGCTTTCAAACAATCATCTCCTTATGCTTGCTGTCCATAATATTTATCATAAAAATATTTACGTGGAAGCTTTCCTGCAATTGTAAGATAACCTTTTTTGTCCAACTCTTTATTTAAACTTCGTATTATTTTGTAGCTGTGCCCCACACTTATACCTAAAATTTCAGCTAACTCATTCGCAGTAATGTAAATTTTTGTTTCATTTTTCATATTGTTTTCTCCTCTCATCAATTAGTTAAACTTTTTTGTTTAATCACCTTGTCTTTATTCTATTAAACAAATTTGTTTTAGTCAAGCTTTTTTGTTTAATATAATTATCATTAGTGATATAATATAATCATATTATTTATTGAAGGTGGTGAGATAATAATGACGATAGGCGAAAGAATAAGAAAAATACGTGATTTTCGCAATCTTACTCAAAAAGAATTAGGGGTTGAATTGGGTTTCCCAGAATCAAATGCCGGTATAAGAATTGCTCAATATGAGTCAAACACACGAGTCCCCAAAAAAGAAACATCTATACAGATTAGTAAAGTTTTAAAATGCAATTATATATCTATATATGATGGAACTGATTTAGGTTCTGCAGAAAGAACTATGCAGAATTTGTTTTGGCTAGAGGAATTATCTTCTGTATCACTTTTTGTATATCCATTAGAACGTTATAGCGATAAATCTGATAATGTAATAGTAAGTGGTAAATATAATTCATATAATTTCCCTAGTGTTTCCCCTCCAATAGGAATAGCTATGAGCTATAATATAGTTAACAACTTCATGAATGAATGGGCAATTAGAAAAGAAGAATTACAAAGCTCTAAAATCTCTAAGGCTGAATATTTCGAATGGAAAATCAACTGGCCAAGTTCGTGTGATGATTGTGGAAAAACAATACCAACATATAAATGGAAAAATCAAGAAAAATAATTTTATGAGTCAAAAGTCAGTCAAAAACAAAAAAACAACCCCTAAAACACTGTTTTACCAATGTTTTAGGGGTTTCTTATCGTTACTCCCACTCTTCATTTCATATCATAATCTATATGCAAAATCCTTCAATTTAGACATTATTTAACAGTTCATTTATGTTCTATTCATCTGATTTGGATACATTTATAATTTATTTTACCCGTTCCAGTCCCAGTTCCGGTCAACTATTTACATAAATAAATCTTATAATGTTAACTTCTTTTCTTCGCTTATTGCTATTCCTGCGTCTCCCCATATATCCTTAATATCTTCATCATAAGCTTTGTATACTTCTAATACAAATTTCTCATCACTCGTTTTCGCTTCTACTCTTTTCAAAATTAAATCCACATCAGCTTTACTAGTGAAAGCTTCTAAACTTTCTTTACTAATAGAATATGTATAACCTCCTGTTCCAACAGATATATTTATCATATCATTCAAGAACCTAAATATATTTGCTTCGCATATAATTACCTTAATATAACTCTTAATTTTGTCTTGTTCTTCTTTATATGCATGATATATGCCCCATATGTTTTTTGGCATATAATTGATATCCTCATACAAATTTATATTATTTTTCAATATATCTTCTGCCATTTTTTTGATAGTTTCTTCCAATAATTCTTTTCTACCATTAATATTAATGTTTTCTTTATCACTGCTGAACCAATATGACACATCTTGTAAAAATCTCAATCTACTATACTCTTTCATGATAGATTCTAAAAAATTCACATATTCATGGTTTGAAATTTTATTTAATAAGACGTGGATAATTACTGCCACCCTACTTCTGGCACTTAAAGCCATAAATTCTCGCGAATCATCTATAACCTCAACATTATTAAAAAGTATCTTTACAAAATCATATATATTTTCTTGCTCAAAATCATCCACGTATAATTGCACTCTCTCAAAAATTTCTTTGTGATATGAATAATGAACTGAGCTTAATATCTCTTCTAATAATATATTCTTGTTTATTAATGGTTGCTGCTTATTAATTTTATTAATAAAGTTTTCTACTATACTTCCTATTTCTGTATAAGCATTGCTTGTCTCGGTGAAATATAAATCAAAATATTTTGCACTAGATATTCTTCTTAGTTTAGATATAATTATGTAATCTGGATCTTTTGATATGATGTTCCCAGTATATACTAAGTCCTGACTGTTATTATACTTATTTACATATGGAAATATTTCCCCTAATATCTCTCTATAATTTTCATTGTCTGAATTCCTAAATAAATCCTCCAAAAAGGCTTTTCCTTCAGAATTGAATTTTTCTCTATTATAAATAACTTTGTAAACTTGGTGGTCATACATTTGATCATGAGATATAAAATATTCTTTATTATCATGTATGGCCTTATATAAAGGGAAATTGAACATTTTTATATATTCCATTATTAATAAATCCTTTTTATATAAAAAATGTCTAGTCTTAAAGCTAAGATTAACTGCTGAATTTATAAATCTTTTAAAATCTCTTACATCTAATCTTTTATTAGAGATAAATCTAATAAAGGAATTATAATCACTTAAATTTTCTTCACTCTCACCATACATAGCTAGTAACTTTTTCAAAGAAGTTGCATATAGATTCGATAAAACAGATTTATCTATTTCTGGAATACGAATTTGTAAATTTATAATTTTCTTTAAGTATTCATAGTCTATACCGGTGTTTGTCAAGTAAGTTGTCGCATTTTCTTATAAAAACATTTTATTCCTTTGTTTCCGATTTGCCATTGACATGGAGCCTCTGCCTATATGGCTTTGGTACCTGAAGGCATGGATATTTGGGTCTATATTTCATTGTTTTAAAAAGTGCTTCTGAGTAGGGATTATCATTACTTACTCTTGGTCTTGAGAAGGAGCTTTGGACTTCTAGTTTTTCAAGGGTTGCTTGGAAGGTTGCTGCTTTCATTGGACTTCCATTATCTGAATGTAATACTAATGGTTTTCCTGCTATTCCCTGTGATAATGTAGCCTTCCTGATTAGGTATTCAGCATGTTCAGCCTTTTCCTCTTCCCATACTTCATAAGCTACTATCAGTCTACTAAACATGTCTACAATTAGATAAAGCTTGTAATATTGTCCTTTGATAACTCCATTTAGCCAGGTTATATCCCAAGTCCATACTTGGTTTGAAGCTGTAGCTATATGTGTTGGTGGTTCTCTTTTTACTGGAGGACTAGTTCTACCTCTGTGAGCATTCATTTTTTCTTCTTTTAAGATTTTATATATTGTTGACTCTGAGGCTATATATCTACCTTCATCAGCTAATTTGGGAACTATTTGAGATGGTGCTAAATCTGCATATTCAGGGCTATTGACTACTTCTATTACTTCTTCCCTTTCTTCATCTGTCAGTTTGTTTTTGGGGGTAGGTATTTTCACTAAAGGTCTTTGATCTTTCTTGACTTCTCCTTCTTCAGTCCATCTTTGATAGGTTCTTTCACTAATATTTAGCTCATCACAGGCTGGTTTTAATCTTGCACCATTTTCTCTAGCCTCATTGATCAGCATTACTGCTGTCACGCGATCTGAGTCACTGATCATTCGTCCTCGGGGTCCCCCCAAATCGCGTTTGCTTTTTTTCTTAAGACTAGTAGGGCAGCTGTTTCTGCTAATGCCTTTTCTTTAATTCTTAATTCTTTTTGAAGTTCTTTTACTTTATCTTTTTCTTCCTTTAAGGAGTCTTTCAATTCTTTTGGGTCTTCTTTTTCTTCTAGATTAGCTTTAAGGCATTGATTTCTCCATGTTTTTACATCATCAACATAAATACCTTTTCTTCTACAGTATTCAGCTAGTTCTGTTTCTGAAAGAGAGGCAGTTTCAAGTACTACATGAAATTTATCTTCAGAAGTCCATTTGTTGGCAGGTTTATGATTAATTGTAGTTTCCTTGCTATCAGTTTCAGCTTTTTTAATCCATTGATATATGGTGGGTCTAGGTACTCCTAATTCATTAGAAAGGCTTGTAATTGTGTCATTTGTAGGCTTTGCTAATCTTTTAAGTACAGAGTCTTTATATTCTTTGGTATAGCTTCTTTTCTTTCTAGTTTTAGACATAATCATTCTCCTTAGGTTATTGTCGTATTTCTATTATATACTATTTATTCTATACGACAACTATCCTACCATATAAGGGATTTGAAAAGATTTATGGATTATATCCAGACCCATCAGATTACACTTCAGTCAGTTTTAGACTAGGGACAGAAGCAATAGATATAAGCGACTATTCTTTAAGCTTGAATATGGTCGCAAATGAGAAGACAGATAAATTCAACAAATTTAAAGGGAAAAATGGAATCTATGAAATTATGTTATCAAGTGAACCTGAAAAGGCTCCTAAAATCACAGCGAAATTTAAGGAAAATCTAATTATTGAAAAGGATATGGGTAAATATCTTTCCGATTTGTTGATTAAATATCCTACAGGGGAGTATGGAGAAACTCAAGTAGCCTTTGAAGATATGCACTTGATACTAGAAGGAGAAGATATATCAATGCTAGTAGTATTTGAGAGTATTGATGTTTATTCTGATAATAGGAAAGGCAAAATGGACTATAGTGTAAATCTTCATGGAATATATATAAAATATAAATAAAGATAATCATTTTGAAATATAAATAGAAAATTAATAGATTAATAGCTAGAGGGGCGGACTATATTTGTAAAACCATGACCAAGCAATCTTTGATTAGTCATGGTTTTATTTATAAGAATCATAAGAGTAATTAAAATAAGAATAATTATTTCACCTGCCCAAACTATGACAATAAATAATAGCACTAGTATATAGATAGGACAACCCAAATATTATTTCTTTTTAATAATTATACTTACAGAAAGCAAGATTAGAACTATTGCAAGCAATTGCATAAAAGAGAGTGTTTCATTTAACAACATGAATCCAATAACTATACTGGTAATTGGTTCGATTGAAGAGAACATTGCTGTTAATTTAGCACCAATTTTTAGAACTGATCTCTGATATAAAAAGGTGGCCATAGCCAGTATTAGAGAAAAGACCAAAACAAGACCCCATTCTAAACCTTGGAAACTAGTATAGATACCATTGCCTGTCAGGCTAGAAAAAATGTAAATCATAACTGAACCAAAAACATTAATGAAAAATAATATTTTGATATTATCCATCTTGGCTAAACGGGAGTATTGTACTAATACTGAGTATAGCGAATAAGATACAGCAGATATAATGGCTAAGATGATACCATTAATCTTTAGTCCTTCAGACCTGTCAAAAAATAACATTAGAGCAACTGAAAATATCAAAACACTCAATGTTTCGGCCTTAGAAGGCTTAGATTTGCTAAGTATAGAGGTCAATATAAATATCATTATAGGATATGTAAAGTGTAAAGACGTTGCAACACCAGACTTTATATAATTGTAAGATGTATATAAGCTGATTACAGTAGAGACAAATGCTAAACTAGCTAGCAATAGCATGAAAACATCTTTTTTATTTATTTTTATACTGATTTTATACTTTATAATAGTTGTATATCCTAGCAGGGGAATAGCAAAGAGCAGTCTATAAAAAGCATTACTAATAGAGTCACTTCCCTGTGCATTTAGATAATTTGTCAAAAGAGGCATTGAGCCCAATATTATAGCTGAAATAACTGCATCTAAATAATTTCTATTATCTATTTTAGACACCACCTTTATATTATTCATAGAAGCTGATATAATTGTTTTAAAAGCATATTGATAATAAAATAATCGCGATTATTATTTAATGGTAATCGATTTAATTATATTTGTCAATAGATTGGAGGAAGGAAATGTATAATTTAGAAAGAGAAAGGCAACAAAAGGTGAACTATATTAAAGTAGCTAGAAGTATGATAGAAGAGTGTGGCTTTGATGATATAAGTATTAGAAAAATAGCTGATAAAATAGGTAAAAATAGTGCAACACTATATAAATATTTTGAAGGTCTAGACATATTGCTACTTTTTGCACCTATTAGCTATCTAAAAGAATATATCGAAGAGCTTTTACCATCCATTAGGGATATAGAGGAGCCTAAGGAAAAATATCTAAAAGTATATGAAGTCTTTAATAAACACTCATTTAATAACCCTGAAATTTATTTTAACTTATTTTATGGTCCTCAATCAAAACATACTAAAAGGGTTATAGAGGAATATTATATATTGTTTCCTGAGGAGTTAGGAAATGAGGAAGAAAATGAAATAAATCTAATGCTTAGGCAGGGTGATATAATAAATAGAGACACTCAGTTAACAAAACTTTTTTTAGTAAAAGGAATATTCAATAAAATTGAAGTTAATTACCTGATAGATATAGCAGTAAGAGTTCATTCATCTTACTTATATGAACTAATACATAAGGGAGCAGATACTGAAAAATCTATGAAACAATTTAATGTATTTCTAAAGGATACAATTGAATTGTTGGATAAATAAATGCTGGTTTAGATTTTTCTTGACAAATAATCGCGATTACTATATAGTCTAAAACAAGCATATGAAAACGTTAACACCAGACTTTATTAAAGGAGGAATATAATGAAAGAAAAACTTTTCAATAACTTGGATGAATTGCTTACAAATGAGATCTTTAATAATTTTAATAAGATATCCCAAATACCACGTCCGAGTTTTAAAGAGAAAAAGGTTAGTGATTTTCTAAAGTCATGGGCAGAATCCTTAGACTTAGAGGTACTTCAAGATGAATATTCAAACTTACTTATCTCAAAACCTGCAAGCAAAGGCTACGAGGGTAAAAGACCGATAATTTTGCAAGCTCATACCGATATGGTCTGTGAGAAACACCCAGAAGTTGACCATGACTTTGATAAGGACCCTATTGATCTAGTATTAGATGGAGATATACTATCGACAGGGGGTAGGACTACCTTAGGAGCCGACAATGGTATAGGTGTAGCTATAGCTATGACAATATTAGAAAGTAATAGTTTAAGCCATCCAAAGCTAGATGTTTTGTTAACTGTGGCAGAAGAAGAAGATATGAGTGGAGCACTTAATGTTGAACCTTCATGGTTTAGAACAAATAGAATTATAAACTTAGACAACTCTATAGACAATCAGCTTATAACAGGAAGTGCTGGAGGAAAAGGTGTTAAACTTTCCGTTCCGGTAAAGCATACAAATGTTGACAAAAATAAATATAAAAGCTTTGATTTAACTGTGAAAGACTTGCAAGGGGGGCACTCAGGAGAAGATATAGATAAAGGCCTTGCTAATTCTAATACATTGTTAGCTAGACTCTTAAATGAAATTAGAAAGGAATGTGAGCTATTAATAAGTCAAATCCAAGGAGGGAACTTTAGACTTGCAATCCCTAGAGAATCTACCTGTAAGATAAATATAAGACAAAATGACTTAGGAAAGGTTCAAAATATTATCGATAAGTTGTCTAAAGAGTTTGTGAACAGATATGAGGGGATAGAAGCAAATCTAACTGTAGAGTTAAAAGAGTCTGATTTTAATGAAGCCAGTCTTGACTTAGCAAGCACTTCTAAAGCCATCGATACTATTTTGATATCACCCAATGGTATAAGTGAGATGCTTGGGGGAATAGATGTTGTAGAGAGCTCTATTAATCTAGGAGAAGTATATCTAAAGGATAATAAGCTTTTCTTTATTTATGAAATAAGAGCGATTTATGAAACAAGCAGAGAATATATTTATGACAAACTGTGCATTATTTCTAAACTGATGAATGGAGATATTGAATACTTTGCAAAATATCCTAGTTGGACTTATTTACCAGAATCAGATCTAAGAGAACTAATACTAGAAATATATGAAAAAAAATACGGAGAAGTAATGGAAGCTATAGTACTACATGCAGGACTTGAGTGTGGATGTTTTGCCTCAAAGATAAAAGATATGGATGCAGTATCCTTAGGACCTAATACATGGAACCTTCATGCTCCATCCGAATCAGTAAGTGTTTCTTCAACGATTAAGATATATAATCTATTAGTTAATATATTAAAAGAATTAAACTAAAAATATTCCAGGAGGAGATATTATGCATCCAGCACTAGCATTTTTTGCTTTAATGGCTTTTTTAGCAGTAGGAGAATTTATATCAATTAAGACAAAAGCAGTAGTACCTTCAATACTAATATTTTTATCTCTATTGCTTGCATCTGTTTGGACAGGCCTTTTACCAAAAAATATTATTCAACTAGGTGGATTTTCTGACGAATTGACAGATGTAATCATGGTAATAATAGTTGTTAATATGGGAAGTTCACTAAGCGTAAAGGAACTTAAAACAGAATGGAAGACAGTACTTATAGGAATTGGTGCAATAATAGGAATAGCAGCGGTTATTATACCTATAGGATCTATGTTATTTGACTTTGAAACTGCAGTAATAGCGGCACCTCCAATAGCAGGTGGATTTGTTGCAGCTTTTGAAATGTCAAAGGCAGCACTTGCAAAAGGGCTTCCTCATCTGTCTACTATTGCATTATTACTTCTTGCTGTGCAAGAATTTCCTGTTTATTTAATACTTCCAAGTCTATTAAAAAAGGAAGGAACAAGAAGACTGGAAGCTTTTAGAGCCGGAACAGCAGATGTAGTTCAATCTAGTAATATAGAAGAAAAAGAAAAAAGATTTCCTGAACTTCCAGAGGACTACAAGACAGAATCTATATACTTATTTTTATTAGGACTTATGGGACTATTTGCAATAATTGCGAATATACTATCAGGTAAGTTATTTACAGCAATGGGTATTAACTTTAGCATCTCACCTACCATATTTGGCTTAATGTTTGGTATTATAGCAGGGGAGATTGGATTGTTAGAAAGAAAAAGCTTACAAAAAGCTAACTCTTTTGGTTTTTTTGTAGTAGCATCACTAATTGGTGTTATGGGTGGATTAGTAAACAGCTCACCAAGCGAAATATTATCTTTAATAGGTCCAATGGCAGCTTTAATTGCTATGGGAATAGTAGGTATGGGCATAGGTGGAATTATAGTTGGTAGAATTTTAGGTAATAATTGGGAGATGTCTTTTGCAATTGCATTAAACTGTTTAATAGGCTTTCCTGTAAACTTTCTATTGACAAATGAAGCTATAAAAGCTTTAGCTGAAACTGATGAAGAGAGAGACTACTTATCTAATTCCATGATACCAACTATGTTAGTTGGAGGATTTACAACAGTGACATTAGGGTCAGTTGTATTTGCAGGTATACTTGCAAACTTTTTATAGAAAGAAAGTAATACTATAATATAAAAAAAGTAACACCTTAGCTTTTATAGAGGGATATTTAGTTGATATGATATCTACAGCGGGGAGATCATCAAGCATTTAGTGAATCAAAAAGCTTGATACTATTCATTAAATTCTTGAACTATAGAATTACAATAATGAAAATAAAAAGACGCCTTAGGGCGTCTTTTTGTAAGAAAAAAAAACATATTTCCAAACATAATATAACACTAGAAAGCTATAGCGGCTATTTAGTTAATGTAATTTTCTCATGAGTTGCAGTTATATATGTATACATATCGGTGTTTGTCAAGTAAGTTGTCGCATTTTCTTATAAAAACATTTTATTCCTTTGTTTCCGATTTGCCATTGACATGGAGCCTCTACCTATATGACTTTGGTACCTGAAGGCATGGCTATATAAGGGTACTGCCTTCTTCAGAGGCTACCATATAGGCTTCTCCATATCAATGGTTCGCTAACACCAAATCTAGCACTATATTGTTAATTACTTTTATTTAATAAATCTTTTACTTCTTCTTCAGCCATGGGATTAAGTGATACATATTCTGGTAATTCCCAATTTCTAATATCCTTGGACCATCTTTCTGGATGTTTTGCTTTAGCCTTTTCATACACTTTAATGCGATTTTCCATTATCTTTTTATCTAATCCATAGTGCCTTTGATAAGGGGTTACAAAGTTAATCCCACTATGTAAATGAGTTTTATTATACCATTTTACAAATTTTTCTACCCATTTTCTGGCTTCCTCTAGGCTCTCGAATCCGTTAAATGGATATTTGGGTCTATATTTCATTGTTTTAAAAAGTGCTTCTGAGTAGGGATTATCATTACTTACTCTTGGTCTTGAGAAGGAGCTTTGGACTCCTAGTTTTTCAAGGGTTGCTTGGAAGGTTGCTGCTTTCATTGGACTTCCATTATCTGAATGTAATACTAATGGTTTTCCTGCTATTCCCTGTGATAATGTAGCCTTCCTGATTAGGTATTCAGCATGTTCAGCCTTTTCCTCTTCCCATACTTCATAAGCTACTATCAGTCTACTAAACATGTCTACAATTATTTTACACTAAGAGTTGCTACTATATTTCCTCACCAAGATATTTTGTATCTTCATTATCTCTTTCGATATATTATCATTCTCTTTTTTTAAATCCTCAATATCTTCTCTGTAAATTATTCCTGTACTATTTACTCTTTTTGCAATTTGATTAAGGTTATTAGAGTTCTTTCCTATAAGGCTTTGTAATTCTCTAAAAACATTCATATCAATTACAAGTATAGGGGCTTCAAGGATACTTTTCCTTATAAAATGAGCCATTGATTTTGATTTGCTAAGTTCAAGTTTTTTCTTGAAAAGTTCCTTTTCTTCCTTGGTTAATTTGATTTCAATCCTTTCATTCCTATATTTATTAGTCATATTTTTCTCCTTTACTTTTATATTTTCAACTGGGGTCTTAGGGGCTACCCCTAAATCTTTCAGATAAGAACAAGTAGAAAATTGAATAGAATAAAGAGAACCTTAAGGTCAGCTTTATTCTATTTTCTCGTAAGTGTCCGTACACTTACTGTGCTTGCTACTAAAGTTTTAATAGGCACAGGGGAGTGTAACTGTAACCTAGGATTTCAAAAGTCCTCAAATAAGGAATGTCTTTTTTATAAGACCTCACTAAGCCTTGATATTACTAGGCTTCAATTTCTATTAGAGCATTCCTAATGGTTTTAAAAGTTCGGTTACAAGTTACAAGGTTACACAGTTACAATTATTCTTTAATATCTTTATTCCTACCTGTGTCTATTATTATTTGTTCTGACTGCCATTCTTTTGGTGTATCAGCGTTATCTACTTCTACAAAACCTTCTTTTATACTTTCCTCTTTTTTATAATAAAGTTTTACAGGTATAGATACTCCACTAGGAGTAATCCTTTTAGTCTTTGATGATCTGATAGCCTTCCATTCTGGGAAGTAGTTGTCCATTATTTCAGAGAAGGATTTTGATTTTATTTGATAGCCTTGCATGGCCAATTCCTTGAAGCAAGTTAGGTTAGGCTCTTGACTTCCTGGCTTATACTCCTCTAAAAAATACCTAATATCTTCCACATCTGGATTGAGATACTTAAATTTTTCTTGCTCTTGGTAAAAATCTTTTAGTAATTCCTTTGGTAGGGTCCAGGAGTGTTTCTTTTCTTTATAAAGTTTGTATCCATAGGCCAAGGCTTGGTTAAAATCCTCTCTAATAGAATCTAAATAATCTTTTTCTGATTGCCTCCCTTGATAATCCTTGTCGGAGTAAATAGCCTTCTTTCTTTTTTCTTTAAAGCATTCTACTGGCAAATACCTTCTCTCTCCAGTATGGTCATTTAAAAAAGTTCTTTCATTTAATGTTCCAATTAAAATACAAGTCCTAGGAACATCGATTGAAAATTTTTCATAGGGGATTCTTATCCTATCGCTTAATTTAGATAAAAATGATTTTGCTTCATTGGCAGACTTTGCATTTCTTAGGGCAACAAACTCTTCAATTTCTACTACAGTCTTTCCCATTAGATTCATAACTGCATCTTTGCCTTGAATATTTTCAATGGTACAAAACCAATCATCTCTTATAGCCAAATATCTAGCAAAAGTAGATTTTCCTATTCCTTGACCACCTACTAAGACCATCATTTCATCAAACTTGGATCCTGGTTCAAATACTCTTTTAATCAAACCCAAAATCATATGCTCCATAATCCAAGCATTAAGTTCTGTATCATTAGCTCCTAGATAAGTTGGTAGGAGTTTAGCTATTGCATTTCTATCTCCCTTCCAAGTAAGGTTTTTTAGATACTGTTCTGGTGGACTTATTTCATACTGATGGGCGACAAAACGCACTGCATCCCACATTTTATTAGCATTGTAATTAAGTCCAAAATGCTTTTCTATTTCAAGTCCTAGCCTGTTATTTAGTGAGTCATCCCATAGTCTAATTTGGTTTGGCTTTATGCCTTTTTCCTCTATAATCTTACCTTGAAATTTAATTTCATTGGTAAATTTATCATAGAAAATTTGTCCTTCATATATTTTCTTAGCCTTACAATATTTTGGATTAAGAAGTACTGTAACAATATTTCCTGTAATTTGCTTTACATTACTTTTTACTGTTTTCTGTAAATCAATTAAAGAATAGGATTGGTCTATTTCAGGAAAAGCTAGTTTAAACTCTTTCATAGGCCCTAGTCCTTCTTTTGTATTCAAAATGTCTACTCCAGTCAAAGGCCACAAAATTTCCAAGGCCCAAAACTTTCTCTATGGTCTTTTCTACATAGTCAAGATACTTTCTATCATCCCTTCTTTTTTCATTGGTGGCTAAGCGATTTAAAGGCGTCATTAAAAAGAGTTCTTTCATTAAGTTACGATTTCCATCTGTATAGTTTCTAGCAAGTACTAGAAAGGTAAAGTCATCCCTGCTATGGTCACCTGTTAGACTAGCCCCTGAGATAAGAATACTTGCCTTTCTATTGGTTCTTTCCATTGTGGCTAGTATTTCATCTAGGCTTAGGTCCTCAAGTCTAGAAAACTTGTTTAAAGGCTCATACCTATACTCTCTAATTTGTTTTAAGGTAGATGTTTTCTCCTGTGTCCATTTCTTATAAAGTCTTTTTAATTCATCTTCTTTGTCTAAGAGATTATTACTTCTCGGAAAGAAGGATCCATCTCCTATATTGCCTGTAAGAGCTATATATCGGTTATTCTTATATATCTCAATTCCTCTACTTGATAAATTGAGGTTGTTTGGTATTGTTCCCTTTGCAAAAATATGGATTCCCTTGCCTGATTGAGATACTTCCATATAAGTTCCTGCAAAGTTCTCTACAACTTCTTTGGCCATAAGAGTTAGCTTTCCACCTTGAATTGCATGATCTAGGTCTATACAGATAATCCTATCTTCTTCTACTAAAACAAATCCTAGAGGTTTATTCTTTGTCTTAGCTTCATTGAAATCTATCCATCGTTCTGGATGATTCCAATCACTAGCTTTTCCATCAATTAGTGAAAAGGGAAGCTTTGCTACTTTACCATTTAAATTTTCCTTTCTCCAACCTACAAATCTTTTCAAATTTTTCATTTCTTCTGGTAGATATTTATATTTTCCCATTCATTTTTACCTCCTTATGCTGTTCAAAACAGACCCCATATGGTAAAATGAATTTGGTAGAAACATTCCAAATGGGGTGTGCCTTTGGCCTTTGTGCTAAAGGTTTTTTTCTTTTTTGATTTCATAGTAAATCTCTATTAAAAACCTTAAAATCTCTTGATCTTCCTCTTCTAATCTTCCATATTTCTTTACAAGCTTTGCTAGTCTAAATATTTCTAGAGCAAATTTATCTTCAAGTCTATAATCAGCCTTAATAGACACAGTAGAGGCAGTTAATGAACTAATAATATAATCTTGCTTAGTAAGTCCACTTATCTCTACTTTCTTATCTAATAGGTCAGCTTCTTTTTCTGTTGCCCTAAAAGAAATTATCTTATTTCTCTTTCTTTTAACTTGTTTTTTTATTTCCTTACTCATCTTCATCCTCCAATAATTTTTCCCATTCATCATCTAAGTTGCTTTTTCTTATAGTGGATAGGGAGTTAGCCATATCATTTTGTTTGCTTGGGAATAAATGAGCATATCTATAAGTTATATCGATGGATTCATGACCTAGTCTATCTGCTATAGCTATTGCTGAATATCCTAATTCAATTAATAAAGATACATGGGAATGTCTTAGGTCATGGACTCTAATCCTTTTAACTCCAGCCTTTTTACTTCCCCTAGTCATTTCATGGTGTAGATAGGACTTAGTAATTGGAAATAATAACTGATCCCCCTTTAGCTTGTATATTCCAGCCATATATTTTTCTATTTCTTCTGCCAAAAAGTCTGGCATAACAACTGTTCTGATACTTTTTTTAGTCTTAGGCTCTGTAATAATGTTTTCTCCATCTATTCTTTGTAGAGATTGGTTTACTCTAATAGTATTGTTAGTAAAATCAAATTTCTCCTTGGTTAAAGCTAGTAATTCTCCTGTTCTTAGTCCACACCAATACAAAATTTGAAAAGCATGGAAGGATAAAGGTTTGTCTTTAACTTCCTCTATAAATTTGTCATACTCTTTTTCAGTCCAGAACTTCATCTCAGAAGCTTCCTTTTCTCCCATAGAGCCAACATCCCTTGCAACATTAGATTTTAGGTTATAGTACTTGCAAGCATGATTTAGGACACTACTTAATTGAGCATGTATTGTTCTTAAGTAGGTCTGGGAATATTTTTTGCCTTTATCATCTTCCTCTTTCATTAATATGTTTTGCCATTTAACTATTGTCATTTTAGTAATTTCATTAACTTGAAGATCTCCTATATAGGGAATAACCTTTGTCCTTATTATTTGTTCTTTAGTTCTCCAGGTGTTTTCTCTTAATCTTGGTCGCATATCCTTTCTATATACTTGAAAAAATTCAGCAAATGTCATATCAAGATTTCCAGCTTGCTCTCTTAAAAAATCTTCTTCCCATTTTAGAGCTTCTTTTTTTGTTTTAAATCCTCTTTTCTTCCTATTAATCTTCTCACCACGCCAATTACTATAGGTAAATTTGGCAAACCAGGTCCCATTTCCACTTTCATCCCTATAAGCTCCCACTACTAGGCCTCCTTTCTTACTTGATAACAATACTTGTCCAAGAAATATTGTCTATTAATTTTGCCTCTTTGAACCCTATAGCCTAGTTCAAGTAGTTCTCCATTCATTTCATTTATTATTTGATAGGCTGTAGTTCTGCTAACTTCTAAAAAATCCTGAACTTCTTTTGCGTTCATAAAAATCTTATTCATTTTTTTCTTCCCCCTTGTGTTTTTATTTATAAGCTTCTCATCAATGAATAAATGACGAGCATCAATTTGGTTGCCTTGTAATTTATAGCACAATTTCGTGCTATTTAATTATATATTATCAGCACGGTTCCGTGTTGTCAAGTTTTATTTATTATAACTTGAATTTATTTCTTGTATTACAATGGGTTTGCTTGATTTTGTAATAGTTCACTTTTGTTGCTATTGATGATGTTTTATGATAGAATAAATAAAAATACTTTTTAAAGGAGTTCCAAATGATTTCAGGTGAAAAGTTAAAAAAGTTAAGATTACTTAGAGAATTGACACAGAAGGAATTGGCTATAAAATCAGGACTTACAGATTCTGCTATAAGGAATTATGAATTGGGTTATCGTTCGCCTAATAAGGATCAATTAATAAAAATAGCCCAAGTTTTAGACTGTGATGTATCTGCCTTAATTGACCATACTCCTATTTCTAATTTTGAATTTATGCAAATTCTTTTTGATTATGAGGAAGAGTTAAAAATCAGACCCCTAGTAGAAGATTCTACAATAGGGCTGCTTTCCCATGATATGAATTTAAATGATTTTTTAATTGAATGGGATGAAATTAGAAAAAAACACTATAACGGAGAAATTACAGATGAAGAATTTGAGGATTGGAAGCTCTCATATCCTAAGAAGTCTAGATTGAAAAAATAATTATTGCACTATAAACATATAACCTCATTTTAAACTGGTCGAAATCGACTAGTTTAAAAATAATTCAATACTAAGTATATGATCCAATTTTAACCCCATCGAATTCGATGGGGTTAAAGTGTTTCATAAGCAAATCCATAACTCGAGTTCTAACCGTCTCGAATTCGATACCTTTAGAAATGTATTTATATTCATAAGATAAATATAAATACAAATACAAAAAACACCATAGATTCTTTTAACAAGATCTCTATGGTGTCCCTATTTGCAATCCACTTGGCATTATTTATCTTATTATTCTAAAAAACTTTTTTACCCAATTTCGTTCCAGTTGATGGTTTTCAACCTCTGTAAGCATTGGTTTTATAAGCTTTTACCTTTTGTTTTAACTACTCCCACTCAATAGTTGCTGGTGGTTTTGAAGAGATATCATAAGTCATTCTATTTATCCCTTTAACTTCATTTATAATTCTATTTGAAACTTTATCTAAAAACTCATAAGGTAATCTTGACCATGTAGCTGTCATAAAGTCTATTGTATCTGCTGAACGAAGAACTGCAGTATACTCATAAGTTCTTTCATCCCCCATAACTCCTACAGATTTTACAGGTAGTAATACAACAAAAGCTTGGCTTACTTTTTGATATAGCCCTTCTGCTCTAAGTTCAGAAATAAATATATCATCTGCTTCTCTTAATATATCAGCTTTCTCTTTTGATACATCCCCTAATATTCTGATTCCAAGCCCTGGCCCTGGGAATGGGTGTCTATCAACCATATAATCAGGTATTCCTAACTTTCTTCCAACCTCTCTTACTTCATCTTTAAATAGCTCTCTTAATGGCTCTAAAAGCTCAAACTTCATATCTTCAGGTAATCCACCAACATTGTGATGAGATTTTATTGTCTGTGATGGACCTTTTACAGATTGTGACTCAATAACATCTGGATAAATTGTACCTTGAGCTAAAAATTTAACATCTGTAAGTTTAGAAGCTTCATCATTGAACACTTCAATAAACTCTTTTCCAATTATTTTTCTTTTAGCTTCTGGTTCTGAAACTCCTTCTAAAGCTTTTAAAAATCTCTCTTCTGCATTAACACACTTTATATTCATATGGTAATGCTCTCCATAGATCTCCATTACATTTTTAGCTTCATTCTTTCTTAAAAGCCCTGTATCAACAAATATACAAACCAATTGATCTCCAATAGCTTTATGTATAAGCATAGCTGCTACAGAGGAATCTACTCCACCTGAAAGTCCAAGCATAACTTTTTCTTTTCCAACTTTCTCTCTTATATCTGCAACTGTTTGCTCAATGTAGTTCCCCATTGACCAGTTTTTCTCACATTTACAAATTTTAAAGACAAAATTTTCAAACATCTGTTTACCATAAACAGAGTGAGTTACCTCTGCGTGGTACTGAATTCCATAAATATTTTTTTCTACATTTGCAATAGCCGCTATACATGAAGTTGTATGAGCTATCTCTTCAAACCCTTCAGGAAGGATACTTACATGATCCCCATGTGACATCCAAACTATATTATTATTTGGAACATCCACAAAAAGTTTTGATTCTGCATCGTCTATAATAAGTTCTGCTTTCCCAAACTCTTGCATATCTGCTCTTTCTACTTTTCCACCAAGTAATCTACTAGTCAGTTGCATCCCATAACAAATTCCTAAAATAGGAATTCCTGCGTCATAAATAGCTTTATCTACTGTAGGTGATCCTTCTAAATAAGTTGAAGCTGGCCCACCTGACATAATTATTCCTCTAGGCTCTCTCGCAATAATTTTATCTAAAGGTTCAAAATATGGTACTACTTCAGCATAAACTCCCATTTCTCTGATCCTTCTAGCTATAAGCTGATTGTACTGAGAACCAAAATCAAGAATAACAATACTATTTTTTTTCATTTACTCCTCCTGAATTTATATTAATTTTTAAATGTTACTATGCCATTTTCAATTTTATCTATGATAGCTAAAGATTTTAGGTCTATACCTGCATCTCTCAATGTTTTTCCACCGTCTTGGAACCCTTTTTCAATAGCAATTCCTACTCCCACAAGTTCTGCTCCAGCTTGCTCCACTATATCTTTTAAACCTAATGCTGCTGCTCCCATAGCTAAAAAATCATCAATTACAAGAATTTTATCTCCAGGTTTTACAAACTCTTTTGATACGCAGATATCATACTCTACACCTTTTGTAAAAGATTTAACTTTTGTAGTGTAATAATTACTTATCGTTGCTGGTTTTACTTTTTTAGCAAACACTAGAGGGACATTCAATTCATGTGCGGTAGTAAGACCTAATGGTATCCCCGATGCCTCTATAGTTAAAACTTTTGTTACCCCTTTTCCAGAAAAGTGCTCTTTAAAATTTTTTCCTATTTCATAAATTAAGGCTGAGTTTATTTGATGATTCAAAAAACTGTCAACTTTAACTAAATTATTCCCTATTACTTTTCCTTCTTTTCGAATAAATTCCTTTAAAAGTTCCATTAAAATAACTCCTTTTACTAAATAAAATATTTTATAAAAAAAAAGGGATATATCCTTTCTCCTTTTTGTTAATAAGTGAAAGAAAATACCCCTTTGTCATTACAGACTACACAACTAATCATGTGTCAAAACAACCTAAAACATTACATATCTTAGGTTTTTTCACAAGGTTTATTATATTTCACTCCTAGTGGCTAATTCACGGTCAACCGTAGAGACTCCCAACCATATTATGGGGATATATGAGTAAAAATTATTTGTTTTGTTGTAGTTATAATAACATTATTTTTATGTTTGTGTCAATGGTATTTTGTTTTATTTTTAGTCATTTTAGAGAGAATGCCCTTTTTTGGGACTGTCTCTAAAATAGTCAATTTAAAAAAGTTTTTTATATAGTTCTAAATATCTAACTCCTGATTTTTTCCATGAATTATCTGAAGACATTGCTGAAGACATTATCTTTTTCCAAACAGTTTTTTTATGAAAAATAATATTTGCATACTTAATTATATGCAACATCTCATGTGCGTTATAATTCCTAAAACTGAACCCATTTCCAGTTATTTCATATTCGTTATATGGAATAACTGTATCTTTCAATCCACCTGTTTCTCTTACTATAGGAATAGTGGCATATCTTAGTGAAATTAATTGAGATAAACCACAAGGCTCAAACTGCGATGGCATTAAAAACATATCTGAACCTGCATAAATCTCCTTAGCAAGTTTATTATTAAACCCTATATGTGCATGTACTCTATTAGGGTATTTATTTGCCATCTCTATGAAAAAGTTTTCATAATGCTTTTCACCGTTTCCTAAAATTATAAATTGAGAATCTGTTTCGTTCATTATATTGTCAAAAACTCCAATTATAAGGTCTATCCCTTTTTGTCTATCCAATCTTGTTATAACAGATATTATTGGAACCTTTAAATCTTCAGCCAACCCTAACTCTTTTTGCAGATAAGTTTTGTTTAACTCTTTTTTCTTTAAACATGATTTTCCAAAATTCGAAACTATTTCATTATCTTTTTTAGGATCAAAAATATCATAATCAATCCCATTAGTTATACCATACAGTTTGTTATTATTATGGATAAACAACCCATCTAAACTTTCACCGTAATATGGGGTCTTTATCTCTTGGGCATAACTTTCACTAACTGTTGTAACTATATCTGAAAAATTTATTCCAGCTTTCATGAAAGAGATTCCATTATGAAATTTTATCCCTTCTTCATTATAATAATGACTTGGATCTAAACCCAATGTATTATAGATTTCATTGTATGAAAATTGTCCTTGGAATCTCAAATTATGAATAGTAAATACCGATTTTATATTATTATATTTCCCCTGTCTCTTTTTTTCATTTAAATATACTGGAACTAACCCTGTATGCCAATCGTTACAATGGACAATATCAGGATAAAAATTAATTATATCAAAAATTTCCACTACTGCTTTAGAAAAAAATGAAAACCTTTCACAATCATCAGATTCTCCATAGACATTATCTCTAAAAAAATATTGCTGACTATCAATAAAATAGTAAATAATTCCATCTAGTTCTAACTCTTCAACTCCTAGATACAAATTTCTCCAAGCTAACTGAATAGATTTATGCCCTATAAATTTCATCTCTTTCTTATATTTTTCAGGGATTTTAGAATATTTAGGTAAAATTACCCTAATATCTACACCCTCTTTTTTTAACGCTTTAGGCAAAGAGTATGCCACATCACCTAATCCACCCGTTTTTATAAATGGCCACGACTCTCCAGCCACAAATAAAACTTTTTTAGTCTCCATTAATTACACCGCCTAAATCTTATTTATAAATTCCTCAATATCACCTTTCATAAGTTTACTCCATAATTCAGAAGTCAATGTATTATCCTTAGTTACAACAAAAGGATAAGTTGGAGATGATACTAATGTTTCATGTGCTGCTATCTCATTTCCAACATCTAATATTATATTTTTTAAATTAGCTCCTGTTTTAATATGGCATCTTTGCATTATTACACAATTTTCAACTGTTGCCCCTTTATCTATTTTTACTCTTCTTGACAACACCGAATTTTTTACACTTCCTCTTATTTGGCAACCATTAGAAACTAAAGAGTTACTCACTTCACACCCTTTTTCATAATATGTTGAAGGTGTGTCTTTCCTTCTTGTAGATATAGGTCTTTCACTATTAAATATATCATTTTTTATATTAGGATCAAGAAGTGACAAGTTAAATTTATAATAATCTATGACAGAGTTTATACTTGCAGCTGCCCCTTTAAACTCATAAGCACTTATATTTATATTTTGAATATTATCAAAAATAGCCGCTTTAAAAGTTGAATAATTATTTTTGGCTATCTCCTCTCCAATTAATTTAATCATTAACGGTTTGCTTATTATAATAATTCCTAAAGATAGATTAAACTCTTCATTAAAATTTGCATTTTTGCTAACAGAAATAACTCTATTTTCTGAATTAACTATAACTATGTCTCTTTGATAATAGCTTTCTCCACTGACTTTTTTATATACCATTGTTGCATCACTATTATTAGATTCATGAGCCTTTATAACATCTTTTAAATTAATATTATAAATCATTGATGTATCTACTATAACAACATTCTTTTGTGTAGATCTAAAAAAATATTTTAAATTATTTTCTAAAATTTCAATTCTATCATTATATGAATTTTCTTTATATTTATCTAAAAAAGTTACCCCATTATTTTTTCTATCTAAATCCCAAGAAGCACCAGTTCCTACATGATCAACAAGAGTATTATTATTCAGTTCATTTCCCACAATTGCCACATTTATTATATCTGCATTAGTTACATTAGATAGATGAAAATCAATAAGTTTATATCTTCCCCCAATTGGCAAACTAGCATGATTCCGATATTTTATAAGTGAACTCATATCATCTAAAGGTTTATGAAGTGTTAAAAGTGCCATATAGTTATTTAGCATAATTAGTTCCCCTCCCCTACAATTTTTCCAGGGGCAATAACTTCAATCTCCCCATCTTTTCCTATGTAACTTCCACTTTTTACAATCACTTGGCTGGCCAAAATAGATTTTTTTATTACTACATTCTCATCTATTACTACATTTTTCATTACTACAGAATCATATATTTTTGCACCTTTTCCTATTTTTACACCTGAGAATATTATAGAATTTTCTACTTCACCATAAATTTCACACCCTTCATCAACTAAAGAGTTTGTTATTTTTGCTTCTGAAGAGATATATTGAGGTGGATAACTCTCCTGTTTTGTATATACTTTCCACTTTTCATCGTATAAATTTAAACTATCTTTTCCTGAAATCAGATCCATATTAGCTTCCCAAAAAGAGCTGATAGTTCCAACATCTTTCCAATACCCTTCAAATGGAAATGCATAAACTTTCATTCCTTTTTCTATTAATTTAGGGATTATATTTTTACCAAAATCTTTATCTGAATTTGTATCTATATTATCCTCTATTAACTCCTCTCTTAGCATTTTCCAATTAAATATATAAATCCCCATAGAAGCTAAATTACTTTTAGGATTTTTAGGTTTCTCTTCAAATTCATAAACTGAAAAATCTGAATTTGTATTCATTATACCAAATCTTGAAGCTTCCTCGATAGGCACATTTAAAACAGAAATAGTAGCAACTGCACCAACTTTTTTATGAAATTTTAGCATAGCACTATAGTCCATTTTATAGATATGATCTCCTGAAAGGATAAGTATATACTCTGGATCATATTCATCAATATATTGTATATTCTTAAATATTGCATCAGCGGTTCCAAGATACCATTTTCCACCCTCTATAGTTGTATGAGGCTGCAAAACTGTTATTCCACCTTTTTTTCTATTTAAATCCCAAGGTGACCCATCCCCTATATGCTTATTTAAAACATGGGGTTCATATTGAGTTAATATACCAACAGTGTCAATACCTGAATTAACACAGTTACTTATTGTAAAATCAATAATCCTAAATCTACCACCAAAAGGTACTGCTGGTTTTGCTATTTTTTCCGTCAATGGTACTAATCTGCTCCCCTGTCCACCTGCTAAAATCATTGCCATAATCTCTTTTCCCATCTTCAACACCTCATCATAATTTAAAAAAATCAATATTAATTGAATTTTTTTTCTATAAGCAACTCATATTTCCTTTATTTTTATAATATTATCTTAAATTTATTTTTTAAAATTCCCTTTAAAAAAAAGCGCTGAAAGAGGTGGAACTTTTATTTCAAAACAATATTCTCCATCTCCAAATTTATTTTTTTCAGATATTAAGTCACCACAATTTATTGCAGTTGGTGAATAACTGTTAAATACCTCATGGTATACCCCTAATTTAGGAACAATCAATTTATAATTTGTGTAGGATTGATTAGAAAAATTAAAAAACGTTATTACAGAGTCATTATTTTTATCATTTCTGGAAAATGAAAGTGTATTGTCATCTCTATGAGTAGACAACCATGTTAAACCTCCATTGTCAGTATCCCTTTCCCAAAGAGCTGGATTTTCTAAATAAAATTTATTTAATGATCTCATATAATTATGGTATTCTCTATTAAAATCATTGTTTAAAACATGCCATTCAAGGTTTTCACTAAATCTCCATTCCAATCCCTGTGCAATTTCATTTCCCATAAAATTAAGTTTTTTTCCTGGATGTGCAAACATATAAGCCATATAAAGTTTCATATTAGATAATTTTTGCAAAAAATCTCCTGGCATCTTATTGAGCAAAGATGATTTTCCATGAACTACTTCATCATGAGATAATGGCAAAATATAGTTTTCTGAAAATGCGTACATAAAGGAAAATGTTAATTTATTGTGATGACAACTTCTAAATATTGGGTCGTATTTCATATATTCTAAAGTATCATTCATCCACCCCATATTCCATTTAAATGTAAATCCAAGCCCCATCTCTTTTGTATTTTTTGTAACAAAAGGCCAATCCGTTGAATCCTCAGCGAAAGTTAATGCCCTTGGCACTTCTTCCTCTATAATCTTATTTAAATTTGTTAAAAAATTGATTCCACTTAAATTTTCATCTCCACCGTGGATATTTTTCAAATTAAAATTATTTTCTTTTCCAAAATTTAGATATAGTATATTTGCCACTGCATCTATTCTTATCCCGTCTATATGAAACTCCTTTAGCCAAAACAGTGCATTAGAGTTTAAAAAACTTAAAACTTCCAGTCTGCTAAAATTAAAATTACAAGTCCCCCACTGTGGATTTTCTCCAATCAAAATATTAGCATCTTGGTAAACAGCTGTTCCATCAAAATTATATAAACCCTGTGCATCTTTACAGAAATGCCCTGGGACCCAATCTAAGATTACACCTATTCCATGTGTATGAAAATAATTTACAAAATACATAAAATCTTCTGGTGTTCCATATCTGCTTGTAACTGAATAATAACCTGTTATCTGGTACCCCCATGAATCATCTAAAGGGTATTCACATATTGGTAATAACTCTATATGTGTATAATTCATATATTTAACATACTCTAATAGTTTATGTGCAATTTCACGATAGTTTAAAAAATTATTATGAGTACCTCTATGCCATGATCCTAAATGTACTTCATATATATTTATCGGGGCACACATTTTTTGATGTGTTGCTCTGCTATTTAACCAATCAGAGTCACTCCATTCAAAATTTGGTACACCATAAATTACTGATGCAGTTCCAGGCCTTAATTGAGAATAAAATGAGTATGGATCTGCTTTTTCATGAATCTTTCCATTTTGATCCTGAATACTAAATTTGTATAAATCCCATTTTTTTAAATTTTTTATATCTAACTCCCAAATCCCTTTAGAATCGATTTTATTCATGTAGTGAGCATCTTTATTCCAATTGTTAAAATCTCCTATAACTGACACAGCCACAGCATTAGGAGCCCATACTCTAAAGGTACAACCTTCACTGTGAGGGTGTGCACCTAAGTAGTAGTAAGCTGATCTGTGTTGTCCGTTGCATAATAATGAAATATTCTCGTTGATATTCATAAAGACCTCCCCATATCTAGTTTCTTATATTGATTATACCTCATAAAATTATAAAAATCTAAAAAAATAAAAAAAGAGGGAATATTCCCTCTCTAAAATTTTTTTATCTATTAATTAGTTTCCAGCTTTTTCAGCATATATAGATACTTGCTTTTTGTCTTTTCCGAATCTCTCGAACTTAACATAACCATCAATTAAAGCAAAAAGAGTGTGATCTTTTCCCATTCCCATATTGTTTCCAGCATGGAAAGTAGTTCCTCTTTGTCTAACTATGATGTTACCTGCTAAAACAGCCTCACCATCATATTTTTTAACACCAAGGTACTTAGGGTTTGAATCTCTTCCGTTTTTAACAGAACCTTGTCCTTTTTTCTTAGCGAACAATTGTATATTTAAAGTAAATAACATTTAATTTTCCTCCTTCTCAACAAGCTTTAGATATTTTGGATATTCCTTTGTTAACTCTTTTAACATAAGGAGCATGCTTTCTAAAAGTATAGAGACCTCTCTATCTTTATTTTGCAAATCTAATCCTCTAATATCAACTTCTAAATTGCCATCACTAATTTCAAATTTAGGTATCAGTCCTAAAATCTCTGTTAACCCTGCAAGTGGAAATTGAAGATTAGTTGATATCGCAGCACAGACAATGTCTTCACCATGATTTGCATATTCTGCATGTCCAGTAGCTTTGTATTTTACAATTCTACCGTTTTTTTTTAAAATTTCAATTTTAGTCATAGAAATTAAGCGTTTATAGCTGTAATTTTGATCTCAGTTAAATTTTGTCTGTGACCTTTTTTTCTATGATATCCAGTTTTTGGCTTGTATTTGAAGTTAACAACTTTGTCCCCTTTTACTTGAGCAACAACAGTAGCTTCTACTTTAGCACCGTCAACAACAGGAGTTCCAACTTTGATCTCTCCGTTATTTGATACTAATAAAACCTCACCTAGTTCTACAGTTGCGTTAACTTCAGCATTTAGTTTTTCAACTCTTAATACTTCACCTACTGTAACTTTGTACTGTTTACCACCAGTTTTAATAACTGCGTACATTTCAACACCTCCATAAGTATAAAAAAATTGTTTCTTAAACCATAAAAATGGTTTATATATCCTTAGAAAAAATCTAAGAATTTATTATCACGCTAAAGAAGGTTGCTGAAGACCTTAATTTATGCGCAAATCTATATAATGATATCATATTTTATATGTTATGTCAATAGAATTAAACAACAGTATAAAATATAATCATACTATTATATTACTTTATATTTTTGACAATTATAGCCGTTCCCATTCCTCCACCTATACATAATGAAGCAAGTCCATACTCTGAACCTCTCTTTTTCATTTCATGAATAAGTGTTGTTGTAATTCTATTTCCTGATGCACCTAATGGATGCCCTATAGCTATAGCTCCACCATTCACATTTGTTTTATCGGCAAACCAATCCATAGTAACTCCACAATCTTTAGACAACTGAGTCATTACTCCTAAAGCTTGAGCTGCAAAGGCTTCATTAAACTCTATTAAACTTATATCTGATAAATTTAATTCTGCTTTTTTAAGTGCACTTTTAACTGCTGGTACTGGTCCTAACCCCATTACAGTAGGATCTACTCCCCCTTGTCCAACTGCTACAAGCTCTACTAATGGTTTTAAGTTGTATTTAGCCACAGCTTCTTCTGATGCCATCAGTACAAAACTTGCTCCATCATTTATACCAGAGGCATTTCCTGCTGTCACAACTCCATCTTTTATAAATGCTGGTTTTAGCCCTGCCAATTTCTCTAAAGATGTCCCTCTATTTGGATATTCATCTGTATCTACAACAACATCCCCTTTTCTACCTTTGATTATAACTGGTACAATTTCATCTTTAAATCTTCCTGAGTCTACAGCTGCTATAGCTTTTTCCTGTGATTTAATTGCAAAAGTATCTAACTGCTCTCTAGTAAATCCGTACTCTTTTACTATATTTTCTGCTGTTACTCCCATGTGAATATTGTGAAATGCATCTGTTAGACCATCTATTAATAAAGAATCTACAGCTCTCATATCACCCATTTTATTCCCTAATCTTGTTTTTCCAGAAATAACAAATCCAGCTTGTGACATTGATTCTACTCCACCAGCTATAATAAGGTTAGATTCTCCTGATTTAATTTCACTATATGCATTCATTATAGCTTTCATTCCACTTCCACATAGAATATTTATAGCATATCCCGGTACTTCCATTGGGATTCCACCAGCCATAGATACTTGTCTACCTATTCCTTGCCCATGACCACCTTGTAAAACATTTCCAACAATTACCTCATCTATATTAGCTGGATCTATTTTAGTCTCTTCCACTATATTTTTTATTACAACTCCACCTAATTCAGCTGGAGACACTCCTGCTAAACTCCCTAAAAAACTTCCTACCGGTGTTCTTTTTGATGATACTATATATACTTTTGACATTTTATTCCCTCCATAATATCTAAATTATTACTTTTCATATTATTTAACATAATTAACATTATAACAACCCCATTGTGAATCCCTTAATTTAGCAACTAAGAAACCTTAACGGGGTTGTTACTTTGTTATCATTTTTAAATGATTTTTATCATTTAAAAACTACTTTTATTTACTTTTTAATATTTTTTTATTTTTCTAATTTAGCTTTCTTTAGCTCTTCAACTATTGCTGGAACTATTTTGTTTGCATCTCCAACAATACCTAAATCCGCTACTCCAAAAATAGGTGCATATTTATCTTTATTTACTGCAATAATAAATTCAGATTCTTCCATTCCTGCTAAATGCTGAATAGCTCCAGAGATTCCCATTGCAAAATAAACTGCTGGTCTTACAGTCTTTCCTGTTTGTCCAACTTGTCTATCGTGTGGAATCCATCCTGCATCTGTTGCTGCTCTTGAAGCAGAAACAACACCATTTACTTCAGAAGCTAAACTCTGTAATTTATTAAAGTTGTCTCCATTACCTATTCCTCTTCCTCCTGAAACTAATACCCCAGCCTCAGTGATATCTATTTTCTTTCCACCCTCTTTTACAATTTCAAGAAGCTTTACTTTAAATTTTGAACTATCAAAATTTACTGCGTAATTAATGATCTCCCCTTTTCTTCCTGAAACCACATCTAATCTAGACATAACACCTGGTCTTACAGTAGACATTTGAGGTCTGTGATCAGGGCAAATAATAGTTGCCATTAAATTTCCACCAAATGCAGGTCTAGTCATTAATAACTCTCTATTCTCTCCAATCTCTAAAGATGTACAATCTGCAGTTAATCCTGTTTCTAATCTTCCAGAGATTCTTGGTCCTAAATCTCTACCTATTGTAGTTGCTCCAATTAATAATATTTCAGGTTTATACTCTTTTACTATAGCAGTTATTGCTTGAGTATATGCTTCAGTATCATAATTTTTTAGTTCAGGTCTATCCACCATTATAACTCTGTCTGCTCCATTTTCAACTAATTCAGTTGCAAGTGCAGATGTATTTTCCCCTAAAAGAACTGCTGTTACTCTTTGATCTAATGTTGCTGCTAACTCTGTAGCTTTTCCTATTAATTCTAAAGCTACATTTTCTATTTTTCCGTTTCTTTGTTCAGCAAAAACAAATACTCCTCTATATTCATTTAAATTCATAGTTTCGTCTCCCTATCTATTAGATTTTTAAATAATAAACTTCTCTTTTAACTTGTCTACTATCAATCTTGCTGCTTCTTTAGCATCATGAGGTTCATGTAATTTTCCAGCCTGCTTAGCTCCCTTAGTAAATGACTTCTTAACTTTTGTTGGAGAACCTTTTAATCCTAATTTTTCCTCAGCGATAGTTATTTTTGATGTATCCCAAATCTCTACCTCTCTATCAAAAGCCTCTACAATTCCAGCAACATGCATATATCTTGGCTTATTAGCTTCTGCTAATACTGTTAATAAAGCTGGTGTTTGAACTTCTAATAAATAATATCCATCTTCAATTGCTCTTTTTACTCTTAATGTATCCTTCCCGTTAAACTCAACTTCTTTAGCATAAGAAACTTGAGGTAATCCTAAAAATTCTGCAATTTGAGGTCCTACCTGTGCAGTATCTCCATCTATAGCTTGTCTTCCAGCTATTACTAAATCATATTTTAATTCGCTAATTGCTGCTGATAAAGCGTGTGATGTTGCAAGAGTATCTGCTCCAGCAAATTTTCTATCTGTTAATAATATCGCTCTGTCCGCACCCATAGCTATTGCTTCTCTTAAAGCTAAATCTGCTTGAGGTGGTCCCATTGTGATAACTGTTATATGAGCTCCAAATTTATCTTTTAATTTTAACGCTTCTTCTAATCCACCTTTATCATCAGGATTTATTATGCTTGGTACTCCATCTCTGATCAGTGTTCCAGTAACTGGATCTAATCTGATCTCTGTTGTATCTGGAACTTGTTTAATACACACTACAATATTCATCTATTTATCCTCCTAAATACCTTTGAGTTTTTTTACTTTAATTCTTATTTCATTATATTTGCAGCAATAACCATTCTTTGAACTTCTGAAGTTCCTTCATAAATTTCTGTTATTTTAGCATCTCTCATCATTCTTTCAACTGGATATTCTCTTGTATATCCATATCCTCCATGAAGTTGAACTGCTTTAGTTGTTACTTCCATTGCTGTTTCAGCTGCAAATAGTTTTGCTGTAGCTGCTTCTAATGAATATGGTAATTTAGATTGTTTTTTCCAAGCTGCTTTCATTACTAATAATTTAGCTGATTCTACTTTTGCATACATATCTGCTATTTGGAACTGAGTATTTTGGAATTTTCCAATTGCTTTTCCAAATTGTTTTCTTTCACTTACATACTTGATAGTCTCTTCTAAAGCTCCTTCAGCAATTCCTAAGGCTTGAGATGCAATTCCTATTCTTCCTCCGTCAAGAGTCATCATAGCAATTTTAAACCCTCTTCCTACAGCTCCTAAAATATTATCTTTTGGAATTCTGCACTCTTCAAATATTAATTCACATGTTGCCGATGCTCTTATACCTAATTTTTTCTCTTTTTTTCCAATTGAGAACCCTGGTGTCCCTTCTTCTACAATAAATGCTGAAATCCCTTTTAATCCTTGTGATTTATCAGTCATTGCAAATACTACATACACATGTGCATATCCAGCATTTGTTATAAATATTTTAGAACCATTTAATACCCACTCATTTGTCTCTTCATCAAATGTAGCAAACGTCTGTTGCCCTGCCGCATCTGTTCCAGCTCCTGCTTCAGTAAGTCCAAAAGCTCCTAACCATTCCCCAGTTGCCATTTTTGGAAGGTATTTTTGTTTTTGCTCTTCTGTACCGAACTCTAATATTGGAGAAACCCCTAAAGAAGCATGTGCTGATAATATAACTCCTGTTGTTCCACATACTTTAGATAACTCTTCAACGGCTGTAGCATACATTATTTGGTCTGCTCCTGTTCCTCCATACTGTACAGGAATATTAATTCCGAAAATCCCAGCTTTCCCCATTTTTTCTACTGTTTCTACTGGAAATCTCTCTTCTTCATCTATTTCAGCAGCTAAAGGTTTAACTTCATTTTGTGCAAATGTTGTTATCATCTGTTTTAATAGCTCCTGAGATTTAGTTAACATAAACTCCATTTTTTCCTCCTAGATCGTTCTTATTTATATTTTTTTATTAACTTACAAACTTTACTTTTGTAACAGTGTTGCTTTTCCAACTATTACTTGTTTCCCATCTTGATTTGTACAGATAGTACTGCACACCACTCTATTTTTTTCTGCTATAAGTTCTATTATTTCAACTGTTGCAGTTATTGTATCACCGATAAATACAGGTGCCATAAATTTTAGCTCCTGCCCCATATAAATAGCTCCCTCACCTGGAAGCTTTGTTCCTAAAACTGCTGAGATTAACCCACTTACTAAAATACCATGTGCAATTCTCTTCTTAAATATAGTTTTAGATGCATACTCCTCGTCCAAATGTACTGGGTTCTTATCTAGACTAATCTCTGCAAATTTATCTATATCCTCTGCTGTAATAGTTTTTGTTACATAGTCAGTCATCCCTATTTTTAATTCTGCAAACTTCATAATATTTCCTCCTTATAGCTAAAACAGTATCATATCTCTCTCATAATAATTTTTTTATAATAATAAATGAGAACTGATTCTATTTATAACATTAAACCATATTTTTATTTTTTTTTCAATCTTTTTTAGTAATACGTTTTATTTTTTTTCTTTTGGTATAAAAAAAGTACATATCGTGCTCTAATTTTTTTCTTATATTTTTAAAAATAGATGGGATTATAATTGAAAATTTAAATTTTTATCAGTTGCAATTGAGATTAAAGGGTGATATATTGTTATAAAAATGGGAATATATTCATTTTTTTGTTTTTTTATATATTTTATTTTACTTTTTAACCTTATAGTTTTATAATATAAAAAATATCCTTTTGTCCACTTGGAGGCAATTACTTTATGAAAAAGCAACAAACTTTAAATAAAATTATAGACACTTCTATTTCTATTTTTTCTAGACTCCCTTATGAAGAGGTAGCTTTATCCCAAATTTGTATAGAAGCTGAAATTTCAAATGGGACTATATATAACTATTTTAAATCGAAAGAGGAGATTTTTAAATTTTTATTAGAAGAGACTTGTGTTAGACTGGAAAAAGCTTTTTCTCAAATTAGTGGAAATAACTTAGAAGAAAAATTAAAAAATTTTATCGAAATCAATTTATATATGGCAAAAAAAGAGTATGACCTTATTAAAATTTATAGAGAGGGGCAATATAAATTTATTGAATATGAGCAAAAATTGAGAAAAATTTACATAAGTGCCATTGAAAATATTTACAATACTCAAATAAGTGGGGTACAATACCTTTATATAATGTCTGGAATACGTTTTATAAATGTTGTTTATACTACTTCTAATTTGAAACCTAATATTGATTTTTTAAGTAAAATTATACTTAATGGTATTTTCAACAATATGAGTTTAGATTTTTCTAAACTTCAAGATCAAACACTTTATACTATAATCCCATTTAATCCTAACAATAGAAAAACTCAGCTTTTACACCATGGGGAAAAACTTTTTGGGGAATATGGATATAATAATGTTAAAATTATTGATATTACAAAAAATTCAAATATGGCAATAGGTACTTTTTACAACTATTTTGAAAAAAAAGAACAGTTTTTAGAGGAGATTACAACACAGCTTTCTAACTCAATACTCTTCTTTTTGGATTTTAACAGTAAAAATATCACTAATCTTCTGGAAAAGCACATTAATTATCTATTTTTATTGATAGCTTTTTTTGAAAAATCTCCATATAGATATCAAATAATTAGAGAATCTGAATTTGTTTCTAGTGAAATATCAAAAGAGTATTTTAATAATTTAGAAAATCTTTACTTAAAATCTTTTGAGGATACAGACTATGATGATGAACAAAAAAAATTACTAAGTAACTTTTTAATAGGTATCTCTCATTATATGGGAATAGAATTATTTTTTACTAAAAATATTGCTGAAAAAACAAAAGTATTAGAACAATTAAGTTATTATTTAATAAATGGAACTAAAAATATAATTTAATTTTAACAATAAAAAAAATGGAGCCAAAAATTATAAATCAATATAATTTTTGGCTCCATTTTCTATTTTACTAAATCCTGGTATTCATCAGGATATCTCTCTACCAATACTTTTATAAATGGACATACTGGAATAATTTTCAGATGCTCTCTTCTTACAAAACCTGCCAATTCATCCATAAGCATTTTTCCTAACCCTTTTCCTTTATATTCCTCATCTACCCAAGTATGATCAATTGAAATAGTATCCTTCCCTGCCTCTGAATAACATATTTCTGCATAAATATCCCGATTTTTCATATAAAACTTTTGTTCATCTTTGTCGTGAAAAATTTCCATAATTTTACCTCCTGCAATAACAAAAAATTTTAATAATGAATTTTAATATTTTTTATTACTCTACTCCACAAATCTCTTTTACTACGTGGCTGGCTATTATTAGTCCCGCTGCTGAGGGAACAAATGATACACTCCCCACATTGACTTTTTTCTCTCTGCTTCCATTTTCATTTTTTGGTTTTTTAGGAATTTCAACAGAATAAAGTACTTTTACTTTTGATATTCTTCTATTTTTCAACTCTTTTCTCATAACTCTTGCAAGGGGACAAACCGATGTTTTTGAGATATCAGATATTTTCAGCATCTCTGGATTGAGTTTATTCCCTGTTCCCATGCATGAAATTACAGGAAATCCCATTTTTTTAGACAGCTCTATTATTTTTAATTTGTGTTTTACTAAATCAATAGCATCAACCACATAAGTATATTTAGTATTTTCATTAAAAAATTTATCTGCTGATTCTTCTTCAAACTTTTCTATGTATGAATTTACTTTCACTTGGGGATTTATAGATAGTATTCTCTCTTTTATAACCTCTGCTTTATACTTACCAACTTGATTTTGAGTTGCTATTATCTGTCTATTTAAATTAGTTATATCAATAGTATCAAAATCAACTACAGTAATTTCACCTAAACCAGTTCTTATTAAAGCTTCTACTACGTACCCTCCAACACCACCTAATCCAAAAACTATTACATGGGAATTTTTAAGTTTTTCAACACACTCTTTTCCAAGTAATAATTCAACTCTTTGAAACATCATAATTATTTCTCCATCATATTCATAATATCATTCCCAGTTGCATAAATGAGCATTCCAAATAGAAGCATCATCCCTACAATATGAACTTTTTCTTCTAATTTTTTATCAACTTTTATCCCAATTATCTCCAAAATAACAAAAATTATCCTTCCACCATCAAGAGCTGGAAATGGCAATAAATTAAATATTCCTATATTAACAGAGAGCATTATTGTCAGCCAAGTAAGGACCTCTAATCCCCCTTTACTTGCATCTCCTACAACTTTTATAATCCCAATAGGTCCGCTCATATCTGTCCTTTTTAGTTTTCCTGTGACCAGCTGTTTAATTCCAGACAAAGTTTCTTCTATTATTCTGTTAAAGACTGTCCCTGAATCTTTGATTGCTTCTATAAATCCATATTTTTCTAATTTAAATTCTGGAATTACTCCTAAATAGTATCTCTTATCCTCTTCATTATAAGTTAGCCCTATTTCTAAATTAACCTTTTCAATGCCTCTTTCTAGAGAGATTTTCATAGGGGTATCTTTTTGATCACTTTTAGCAACTTCGTCAATTACTTTGCTGATATCTTCCCACTTTTCTATTTTCTTTCCATTAATCTCTGTAATCTTATCCTGGGGAAATATTTTTTCTATAGATTTACTATCTTTACTTATATTTCCTATTACTGCATTAGGATTTTGAATTGATTTACCATTTATAAGTAAAAGAGAGAGTATCAGAATATAAGCTAAAATAAAATTCATTGCTACTCCTGCAAATAGAACAATAAATCTCTGTATAGGTGGCTTACTATTGAACCCATCTTCAACTTTACTATCAACTTCCATCCCTTCTATACTTACAAAACCACCTATGGGAATAGATCTTATAGAGTACACTGTTTTTTCACCTTGATAACTATAAATATAAGGCCCCATCCCTATAGCAAACTCTTGAACCGGCATTTTAAAAAATTTCGCTGTTATAAAATGACCAAACTCATGAATTAATACAATTATCCCTAAAACTAATAATGCCAATATTATATTCACTTATTTACCTCTTTTTTTAATTTTATTATTATATTATATTCAATATTCTAATATACTTCAATATAATAATTAAAATTTAATTTTATTTTATTATCCCCTCATTTACCAATAAATTATAAATATCACTACTTATCTCATCAATATTTTTAATTTTTTCTCCTTGAGCACAGGAAATCTCTTTCCATCCACTTATTTTAGCTATTTCACAGGCGTTATAATAAGATTTTTTTAAATATTCGTTATCTGATTCATGAATATCTTTTTTTGTTTCATTTGTTATCTTATTTTTTCTGCCTTCCATTAATTTTAATGCTGATTCTGGAGGCATATTTAAAAATATAACTATATCAGGTCTAGGAATATCCATTTTATTATATTCCAAATCCTCTAACCAATTTAAATATTCACTTTTAGCTTTTTCATCATCTATTTTTGAAGCTTGATGAATCATATTTGAAGTAGTATACCTATCAGTAACTATTATCCCATTGTTATTATAAAAAAATTCCCAGTCTTTTTTATATGAAGCATATCTATCTATTGCATACATAGTAGAAATTGGGTAAGGATTAATTACTTTTGGATCTTTTCCAAACTCTCCAGCTAAATACATCTTTACAGGTTCACATGCAGGACTTTCATAATTTGGAAATGATAATTTTCTTACATTCAAACTCTTATTTTTTAATTTTTCAAATAAAATCTCTGTTTGGGTCTGTTTTCCGCTAGAATCAGTCCCCTCTATAACAATTATTTTTCCCATTTTTTCTACCTCTTCTATTTTTTAGAATAAGAGTTATATACAAACTCTCTTGTTTCTTTATCTGCTGTTTTAACACACTCCACGTTTTTAACAGTTTTTACATTGTGGATCTCCATTGATTTTTCAATTATTTCATAAATTTCTAAAAATTTAATTTCCCCTTTTAAGAACAGTTCAACTGCTACTTCATTAGCAGCATTGAAAACAGCGGGCATTGTTCCCCCTGTTCTTCCTGCTTTAAAAGCTAACTCTATCCCTTTGAAAGTTTCATTATCAGGTTGTTCAAATGTAAGAGATGATATTTTTTTAAAATCTAATTTATCCAATACTATATTAGCCTCTCTTTGTGGATAAGTAAATGCATATTGTATAGGAAGCTTCATATCAGGAACTCCTAACTGTGCAATTACGCTAGAATCTTTGAACTCTACCATAGAATGGATTATGCTTTGAGGATGAACTAAAACCTCAATATCATCATAAGAAACCCCAAAAAGTTGATGAGCTTCAATCACTTCTAACCCTTTATTTACCAAAGTAGAGGAATCTATCGTTATTTTTTTACCCATAGACCAATTTGGATGTTTTAGAGCGTCCTCCACTTTTACATCTTTCAAATCCTCTATTTTTTTACCTCTAAATGTTCCACCACTAGCTGTTATAATTATTTTTGAAACTTCATCTTTTTTTCCACCAAGCATAGATTGAAATATTGCTGAATGCTCACTGTCAACAGGTATAATCTCTGCTTTAGGATACTCTTTTAAAATCTCATTTATATAATCTCCTGCCGCAACCATCGTCTCCTTATTTGCCAAAGCTATTCTTTTAGATTTTTTTATCCCTTCAACTGTAGCATCAATCCCTACAGCACCACTTACAGCAGTTAGTAAAATATCATAATCATCTAAAGAAGCGATAGCTTTTAGCCCTGCATCCCCTAAATAAAGTGTTATCTCTGGAAATTTTTCTTTTATTTTTTCATATCCAATATCTGTTCCTACTGATACGTACTTTGGATTGAACTCTTCTATCTGTTCCAATAAAAGTTCATAATTCCCATATCCTGAAAGAGCTAATACTTGAAATTTATCTCTAGACTCCCTTATTACATTTAAAGCGTTTACTCCAATACTTCCTGTTGACCCTAAAATAGCAATTCTTTTCAATTTAATAATCCCCCTTAAAAAAAGGGTGTCAAAAACTAGTTTCGAAACACCCTTTTATTCTTCCATCTAGACTCTATTTTATATATTTAACTTATTTTATAAAAAAAGAGAAGAAAAAATTAACCAGTGGCAGAACAAATATTAAACTATCAAATCTGTCTAAAATTCCACCATGTTCTCCCAATATCCTTCCAGAGTCTTTTATTCCAAACTCTCTTTTGAATAGTGACTCAACTAAATCCCCAATCTGTATGAAGAGACTTATTAATATTCCAATTATTATAATACTTCCCACTGAAAGAACCATTGGAAACACACTAAAATAATTATTAATTATATATAGTGCTAATGTTGTAAAAAAAGCACCCCCTATAGCACCTTCTATAGATTTTTTAGGACTTATTTTGCTAAATCCATTTTTAAAAATCTTCCTTCCAACAGAGATCCCAACAAAATATGCTGAACTGTCACAAAGCCAAACTAACACTTGTAGAGTAAGCAGTAACTTTCCTCCATTTTGTAAAAAACTTATAGACAGCATTTTAGAGAAAAATACTCCTACATACACTATTCCTAAAGCTGTTAACCCTACAGAAGCAGATGTATTCTCAACTTGGTTTTTTAAAACCCTATAAAACAAAATGATTATAATACTTATTGTTAGCACTGTCATCTCATCATGTTTAACAGAAATTCTATTCCCAAAGTATGTCATATTGACTATAGTTAGTGCTGTTAATATTCCAAAATTTGAATAGACCTCTTTACCTGATTTTTTTGCCATAGAAAAAAATTCATAAAGACCTACTCCAACTATTAAATTTACAAAAATTAGTAGTGGTATCCCACCATAATAATAGATATACGCTAAGATTGGAATTCCTAAAATAGCCACTAATATCCTATTAAGCATTATTTTACCCCTCCAAATCTTCTGTCTCTTTTAGTATAACTTAATATAGCTTTGTTTAACTCCTCTTCATCAAAATCCGGCCAAAGTTTTTCTGTTATATATAGCTCTGAATAAGCAATTTGCCACAATAAAAAATTTGATATTCTGTATTCCCCACTTGTTCTTATCATAAGCTCTGGATCAGGGATATCTTTATAAAGATATTTTTTAAAATTCTCTTCTGTTATCTCCTTTTCTCCACTAGAGATTATTTTGTTAACTGCATCAATTATTTCAGCTCTTCCACCATAATTAAAAGCTAAATTTAATACTATCCCTGTGTTATTAAAAGTTTTTTCCTCTAAAGCTCTTATAGCTTTTAGAAGGTCTAGAGGAATATTTTCCTCTCTTCCTGAAACCATAAATTTTATATTATTTATCATGAAATTTTTTTCTTCATTTTTTATGTAATTTTTAAACAGACCCATTAAAGTTGATACTTCCTCTTCTGATCTTTTCCAATTTTCAGTAGAAAAAGCATAAACAGTCAAATATTTTATCCCTATTTTATTAGCATATGTAAGTATTTTCTCTAAATTTTTAGCACCTTCACTATGCCCTACACTTCTTGGCAAAAATCTTTTATTAGCCCATCTTCCATTCCCGTCCATAATAATCGCTATGTGTTCTGGAATTTTCTTTACCATAAAATTTTACTCCCCGAAATAAGTTTTATCATTATATTTTTAAATGGACTTCACCAACTGAAAGTTCCATTCTTTCTTCATTGGTAAAAAATTCTAAGCACCCATTTTCCAGAATGTTCCCAGAATTTCCTTTTTTAATTTTATCATTAAAATGTACTTCAATCTCTCTATTTTCTAATAAGTTATAACTATTAATCTCCTCAAGTATTTCACTCCACTTTCCCTTTTGAAATTTATTAAAATAATATTCTACTTGAGAGATAACTTCAAAAATAATCTTTTCTATATCGTTTTCAATTTTAGTAAACTCATAAAGAGATGTTGCATAATTTTTTAACTCTTCTAAAATTGTATTATTGATATTTATTCCAATTCCTACAACAAAAAAATTGTTGACTTTTTCTATTAAAATTCCAGAAATCTTTCTCTCATATAAATAAACATCATTAGTCCATTTATATGAAATATTCTTTGATAATTCACAATTTTTATTATCAGTTAAATATTTCTTTATCCCTTTTAATGTTGCAATCCCCATAACTAAAGGGAGTTTTATATACTCAGAAGATTCCATATTCTTATTATCTTCCAATAAAAAAGAAAATAAAGCAGCACCATTTTCTGATACCCATTTGTTCCCTCTTCTACCTCTTCCCATAGATTGTGATTTTGCTATCACTAAATCTAAATTATATTTTGGATTTAATTCTTTTAAATAATTATTTGTAGAATCTATCTCATCAAATCTAAATACTCTTATATTCTCCATATCACTTAATCTTCGTATCCATTAGGATTATTTTTATGCCAATTCCAAGCAGATTCTATTATCTGCTCAATTGTATTGTACTTAGGCTTCCAATTTAACTCTTTCATGGCTTTTTCTGAACTTGCCACAAGTTTTGCTGGATCTCCAGCTCTTCTCGGTGAAATCTCTGCAGGAATTTTATGTCCTGTTATTTTTCTAGCACACTCTATAACCTGTTTTACTGAAAATCCCTCTCCATTACCTAGATTGTATGTATTGCTCTCTCCACCATTAAAAAGCCTTTCTAAAGCTTTAATATGAGCATCAGCTAAATCCATTACATGTATATAATCCCTAATGCATGTCCCATCTTCTGTTGGGTAGTCCTCTCCATAAATACTTATTTTTTCTCTTTTTTCTAAAGGTACTTGCAGAATAAGAGGGATTAAATGTGTCTCTACTGTGTGATCCTCCCCTATTTTGCCATTTGAATGTGCTCCAGCTACATTAAAATATCTTAAAACTGTATATTTTATATTGTGGGCTTTTTCTATCCATTTCAGCATTTTTTCCACAGCTAATTTAGTTTCACCATATGGGTTTGTGGGAATTGTTTCGTCTGATTCTAATATTGGAATATTTTTAGGTTCCCCATAAGTTGCTGCTGTTGAAGAAAAAACAATTTTATCAACACCGTGTTTTTTCATAGCTTTCAAAAGACAAGCTGTTCCATAAACATTATTCTCATAATATTTTATAGGATCAACACAGCTCTCCCCTACAAGGGAATCAGCTGCAAAATCTATAACTCCATCTATTTTATTGTTTTTGAATACTCTATTTAAAAACTCTTCATCTCTTAAATCACCTAAAAAAAGTTTTGCATTAGGATCAACAGCATCTACATGTCCTGTTTGTAAATTGTCTAAAACAATAACCTCTTTTCCATTTTCTAATAAAAGTTTTGTAACATGACTTCCTATATACCCAGCTCCACCACAAACTAATATTGCCATATTTTTTTCTCCTTAGATCTTCTTATTTTATTTTTTAGATATAATCCCCACACAATAAACTGGACCTGTGTGAGACCCTATAGTTCCGCCAATTTCAGATTTTTGAATAACATTGATTTCACTCAACCCTTCTAAACCTTTTTCTATTTTATAAATAGAATTTTTTTCTTTTTTAGTTCCACCCCAAGACAGACTTAAATCAATCTGCCCTTTGGACATCTCATTTTTTATTATTTTTATCAATGCTTTTTGTGCACCACTTTCACCAATATGATTGCTCTCTAAGCATATCTCGCCATCTTGAATTTTTAAAATAGTTCTTAAATTAAAAATATCTCCTATTAAAGCTTTAGTTTTTCCTATTCTTCCACTTTTAAGTAAATAGTTTATATCACTAACAACAAAATATAGTTTTTCTCTACTTTGAATAACTTCAAGCTCTGCTAATATATCTTTTATTGATAAATTGTTTTTTACCATATTAGCTGCACATAGAGTTTGATAACCTAATCCTATGCTTACTGTATTAGAATCTATAACTATTACATTTTCCTCATTTTTTTCCAGCATCTCTTTTGCTACTTTAGCAGATTGCTGAGTTCCACTAAGCTTAGAAGACAAGTGAATAGAGATAATCTTTTTATACCCTTTCTCAAATAGCTCCTCATACAATTTTTTAAATTCTCCTGGAGAAGGGTGTGACGTTTTAGGCATTACCCCTTTTTCTGTTATATTTTTCCAAAATACAGTTTTATCTAAATCTATTCCATCTCTATAATATTCTTCGCTGTTAAGTTTCACTTTTAATGGAATTATAGTTATGTCTAAATCTTTTATTAACTCTTTTGTCAAATCTGAAGATGAATCTGTAACTATAGCTATCTCAGAACCTCTTGAGCCATTGCTAACTTCATTTATATACTTAGCAATGCTATTCTCCTCTAATTCTTCTTTCTTTTCACTATTATCATTTTCTTCCATATTTTGGCACTTTACATCAATATTTTTTACCACTATATGGCTTAAAGCTCCATGCTTTAGCCCTATTTCTAAAATTATTCCTGGGTTATTTGTGTGTATATGAGTTTTTATTTTTTTAGCAGCTTGCACGCAAATTATCGAATCACCATATTTTGAAAGTTCATCTTTATAGCTGTCCATATCTATCTCTTGACATGCAATTAAAAACTCCACAGAGTAATCTGTTCTAGCGCTCTCACAAACTCTCTCTACCCTCTGATTCTCTAATCTCTCTCTTCTATTTTCTTGAGATTTTACTATTCTTTCTAAATCTTTTAACATTTCAGGATCTGTTACTGATTTTTCAAACCCTTCTAGCATATAAAAAATACCTTTTCCTCCAGCATCTACTACCCCAGCATCTTTTAAATTAGATAAAATATTAGGTGTCTCTTCAACAGCTTCTTGAGCTATATTTTTTACATGCACTAAAAAAAGGATAAAATCATCCTTAGGACCTTTATAATTTAAAGCACCTTCAGCAACTCTTTTTATAACTGTTAACATCGTTCCTTCTACAGGGTTTTCAACTGCTCTATAAACATGCTCTCTAGCTAAATCAAACCCTTTAGCAACATCTGCAATAGTAACTTCCTCTTTTCCTTTTATCCCTTTTAAAAAACCTTGTATAAATTGGGATAAAATTATACCAGAATTTCCTCTAGCACCTAATATAACACTATCTGAAACCAGCTCTACCAACTCTTCCATATCAATTTTATGATCTAATTTTATCAATTCATTCTCTACAGATTGCAATGTCATAGACATATTTGTCCCTGTATCTCCATCTGGCACGGGATATACATTAAGGTCATTTAAAACATCTGAATACTTAGATAACCATCTGCTTGCTGCTATTAGTAGTTTTGTAAAACGTATTGAATTCAAAAATTTTATCTCTAGTTTCACTTTATATCCCCCTAAAACTTGCTCAGCTATTTCTTAAAATTGTTACACTTTCGTAAAGTGCTTGTAAAACTGATTTTTCTCTTATTTTATCTCTATTTCCTCTAAATATAAATCTCTTAGCTATTACTTCATCTTTTATTTTAAAACCTATATAAACAAGCCCAACTGGCTTTTTATCAGTTCCACCATTTGGTCCTGCAATCCCTGTTATAGAAATACCAAAGTCTGTATCTAAACCTTGTGCCATCTCTTTGGCAACTTCTTCACTTACAGCACCGTATTTTTTTAAAGAGGATTCTTTTACATTTAAATTTTTCATTTTTGATATATTACTATAAGTAACTAGACCCTCTTTAAAAACTTCTGAAGCTCCTGATACACTAACTATTCTTGAAGATAATAGCCCTCCTGAACAAGATTCAGCTACAGAGATATCCATCCCCTTTTCTTTTAGTTTTTTTATTAAAAGGGTTTCAAGTCTCTCCTCATCCTCACCGTATATAGAATTTCCTAACTCATTATACAAGTTTTCAATAATTTTTTCTACTACCTTTTTATGGGACAACCTAGACTGCAGCCTAATAAGAGTACCATAATCCTTTACTAAAAATTCGTAATATACATCATCTGACAAGAAATATTTTTTTACTCTCTCCTCTAAATGAGATTCAGGTACCCCAACTGTAATTAAGTCTTTTATATATATTTCATCTATATTATGCATATGATTCTCTCTATACCATTTTAAAAATTTAGGAAAAATATTGTATAACTCTCTTGGAACTCCTGGGAAAACTGCAATTCCCTCAACAAAAATCCCATTTGCCATACCAACATCGTTAGAAAAACTTATTGCACCTTCTGGTTTTTCTACCTCTTTATAATTTACAATTTTATAATTAGTATCTCTTCTTTTAAACTTTTCTACAAACTCACAACGCTCTATCTCATCAATAATTAAAGGTTTATTAAAAAAATCTGCAATACTCTCTTTTGTTATATCATCTAAAGTAGGTCCCATTCCCCCTGAAACAATAACTAACTCGGCATTTTTTTTAGCATACTCTAAGCCTTTTATTATCTCATGTTTAAAATCTCTGACAACTATTTTGCTCTCTATTTCAATCCCGTATTTATTTAACTCTTCCCCTATGAAAATACTATTTGTATCAATAAATCCACCATTGAGCAGTTCTGTTCCCACCATTATTAAAATTGCTTTCATTTTTTAACCCTCTCTTATTTAAAATATAAAACACCAAATAGTGACTAAAATAAAGTTTCCAAACATCCCAGCTAAAAAATCATCTAAAACTACACCAACTCCATGCCCTATATTCTGAGAGTAGTATATAGGACCTATTTTTGTTATATCTAATATTCTAAATATTATAAAAGCTAAAATAATAGCTACAAAATTTTGATATACCCCTACAGGATTAATAAGAAAAAGCGTTGTTAAAAAACCCAAGACCTCATCTATTACAACCTCTTGTGGATCTTTCTTTTTATATATCTCTCTTTCACAAATATCCGATATATACACAGCTAACATAAAAAAAGTCATAAGCATAATAAAATAAAATGAATTATAGACCATATTATTAGGAAAAAATCTTTTTATGTAACTTAACAAGATAAAAACTGGTATTCCACCTAATGTTCCAAATGTCCCTGGAGCTTTTTTCATCTCTCCAAGCCCAAACCATGTTCCTAGATTTTTTACTGTGCTATGTTTCATGATTAATACACTCCTTTCCAATAATTATACCCTGCGCTCTCTTTTGTTTCTGATCTTTCATCACTTATCCCGGCAAAAATATCTCTTATTTCTCCCACTGTTTCATCAAAAAACTCAAGTACAACTTCATCCACATTTAACTTTTTTATCTCTTTCATTCTATCTGTTATATCTAAAGCTTTTTTTAAATGAATCTCTGAATTTCCTTTTTCATTTATAAATATACTAAATTCATCCCCCATATCATTTATTATAGAAGAGTTCTTTTCTAATATTTTAGTTTCAATATGCATAACTTTAGGCTTTGAATATATCAATAAAGCTTTTTTTAGAGTTGATTTTGTAAGTAGCTTTATCTTTTCAAAAGAAAGTTCTGGTGACAGCATTACACTCTCTATATTTGGAATTTTTTCAAGAAAATTCAGCGTATAAGAGTTAGTCACATTAAAACTCCAATGAGTCATCATTTTAAGATTATGATCTTGCATTATATCATAAAAATTATAAGCCAGCCCTTTATTTTTTCTATTTAAACCTAAATTTTTCTCTGTTACAATTTGAAGCCCACTATAATAAACTTTATTTATCCCTATCTCTTTTAAAGTTTTTTCTTGCTCTTTAGTTCTTACTATCCCTACAATTTCAAGTTTTTTTTCTGTATCCTCAACTATTTTTAAACTCTTTACTACATCACTATTATCTCTTCTATAACTATCTACTATCTCTTCTGCTAACTCTTCTGCAACATCTCTTTTTAAAGATTTTATAATAGAAACTGGGATAAACAGATTTTCATCAATTAAACATTTTAAATTTTCAGTGTTTATTTTAAATGTAGTTTCCCCTAGTTCTGAAATTTTAGAAAATATATCTTCAGAAGTTGCTCCTCTTTTGCTTGCTTCTTCACTATTTTTTTCTCCAAATTTAGTTACTTCAACTATTTTTCCATTTAAATTTTTATATTTAAATGTTAGTTTTGGTAACTCTCCTAATTTGCATGAGAACTCAGCATCTACTGAAATTTTCTTTTCTGCACTATGACGCTCTCTGTCTATAATATCTTGTAACTCTTTTGAATAATTTTTGAAAATATATCTAGTTCCAACAGGAAGATCCATCATAATAATTGTATCGCCAGGAAGTGCTTCTCTGTCTTTATCCGCATCGCTACTTCTATACCTTACGCCATCTCTTTTTACGCTTATTTTACTGACATTTGTTCCACCCAGTTTTTCATAAGTTTTTGAAAGAAATGTTATCCCATCTCCAAATTTTAAACTGTCTGAAAGCAATACCTCTTTTCCACTCACTATCCCTATCTGTTTCCCTAAATTTGATGAATACTCTTTATTTATAATATTATTTTTTTCATAAAAATACCCTTTTCCATATCCACGGTTGAATATACTAGATACTCTCTCCTCTCTATCTTTTCCATCTATTAAATCTCTGTAGTAACTAGTAAGCTCATAAACATACTGTTCATCCTTCATTCTACCTTCAAGTTTTACAGATTCTATTCCTATAGACTTTAGCATCTCTATCTCTTTTTTTCCCATAAGCTGGTCTTTAGGAGACAATAAAAACCCTTTCTCTCCACTTGGTGATTCATATTTTTTTCTACATGGCTGAGCACACATTCCACGATTTCCACTTCTAGCTCCTATAAAACTGCTCATAAAACATTTACCAGAATATGAAACACAAAGAGCACCAGAAACAAATACCTCCAGCTCTATCTTTGTATTTTTTCTTATCTCTTTTATCTCTTCAAAAGATAACTCTCTTGACAGAACAACTCTTTTAAATCCAAGCTCTCTTAAATACTCCGCTTCAATATGATTAGAAATTGTCATCTGTGTACTTCCATGGATCTCAATATCTGGAAAGTTTTCTTTTAAAAATTTAAACATCCCTAAATCTTGTACAATTATTGCATCTAGACCACACTTATAAAGTGTATTTAAATTTGTAAAAAGAGGTTCGAATTCATTATCCATCATAACTGTATTCAGTGTTAAAAATACTCTGCTTCCTCTTTCATGTGCATATTCTAATGCTGCTTTATACTCTGTCATGGTAAAATTTTTAGCACTTTTTCTAGCACCTAACCCTTGTAATCCCATATATATCTCATGGGCACCACCATCTACTGCTGCATAAAATTTATTTATATCCCCTGCTGGAGCTACTATATACATCTCTCTCTCCTATAACTCTTTTTATATTTAAAAAATAATTTTTTATTATTTTAATTAATAGATTTTACAACATTTTCCATATATAAACAAGTTAAAAAATGGAGTTTAGGAGATACTCCCCCCTAAACTCCACTTTTTTATTTCTTACAACTCTCTATAAAAGATGTAAATATTTTTATAAATTCGCTGTGTTTCTTTACCATAGCTTCTGGATGCCATTGAATACCTAAAATATACTGTTTACTCATATCTTCTGATTCAAAAGCTTCTATTATTCCATCATTAGCTACAGCTGATGTGATTAGCCCTTTCCCTAATTCTTTTACAGATTGATGATGAAAAGAGTTTATCTCTAGAACCTCTTCCTGAAATATTTTATAAAGATGCGAACCTTTTTCAAGTTTAGCTCTATGATATTTTTCTTCACCTAATACACCTTTTGGATGATGACCTAAAACACCTTTAACCTGTGAATCTATATCTTGAAATAAACTCCCACCACTAAAGACATTTATAAGCTGACACCCTCTGCAAATCCCTAAAATAGATTTTTTCTGATTTAAGGCTTCCATAAAAAGTTCTTTTTCCCAAAAATCTCTTCTTGTATCAATGCTTCCTATCTCTTTTATAGGATCTTCTTGATAAAATAAAGGGGAAATGTCCTCTCCACCAGATAATAAAATTCCATCACACTTTGTTATATACTCTTTTGCTAAAATACCATCTGTAATTGGAATTAAAATTGGAACTCCTCCAGACATTTCAACTGCATCTACATAAGCATTATTTAATGAAATATATTTTTTATGTAACTCTCTATTTTCATGAAAAACTGTAATCCCTATTAATGGTTTCATACTCACTCCTAAATATGATTATTTTTTAAAGCTATATTTATAAAATAATGGATAACTTGTTGGTTTTACTCCCTCAAGATTATTACTAACACCAATTATTGTATTAGAATAATTTAAAGGCAGCACTGGAGCATCTTCATTGATTATATTTATAACTTCAGTATACATAGCTCTTCTCTTCTCTACATCCATCTCTTTCTTTGCATTATCCAATAGTTCATCAACTTTTGGATTAGAATAAAACGTTCTATTACCATTAGTTCCAAATTGTGAACTGTGGAAATTAGGATAAAGTCCATAGTCACCATCGTATGTAGAAGGTCCCCATCCCATCATGAACATATCTAAATCACCATTTCCAGTTGCAGTTAAAAATGCTCCCCACTCTAATGTTTGTACAGATATATCAAGTCCAATCTCTTTAAGTTGTGCCTGCATAATCTCCGCTATCTGGGCTCTAAGTTGGTTATTACTTGTAACTAGACTTAATTTAGCTCCTGTTAGACCTTTACTCTCTATTATCTTTTTAGCTTCCTCTTTGTTAAATTCCAACACTTTTGAATCTTTTGAATATCCAAAAACAGCTGGTGCTAAGAATCCATTGGCTATTTTTACATCTCCAAACATCAATCCTTTTATTATCTCCTCTCTGTTAATTCCCATAGAGATAGCTCTTCTTACTTCTCTATCTTGCAAGATAGGTTTTTTTAATGAGAATCCTAAATATGCAACTGAAGTTGATGGATTTTCCATAAGTGTTAAATTTTTATTCTCTTCAATGGCTTTTCTTCCAATTGTTGCAATTCCTTCTGCTATATCAATCTCCCCTGTTTCAAGTCCAATAACTCTGCTATTCTCTTCAGGAATCCCTTTTATTATAACATTTTTTATAGCTGGTTTCCCTTTAAAATACACATCATTAGCTTCAAGAGCAATCTTTTCTCCAACTATCCACTCTTTGAATTTGTAAGGACCTGTTCCAATAGGTTTCTCAAAATATTTATCCCCTACTTCCTTATAGTATTTTTCACTTAATATAGCCGCAGATTTATGGCTTAAATGATTTAATAAAGGAGCAAATGGCTGCTCTGTTGATATTTTTACAGTATTGTCGTCTATTATTTCTATATTTTTTATTGCTTTATACAGATGTGCTACTTTTGATTTAGTCTTAGCTCTCTCTAAAGTAAATTTTATATCTGAAGCTTTTAATGGGTCCCCATTATGAAATTTTGCTTCCTTATTCAAATGAAGTATTAAAGATAAATCATCTACCCTTTCCCATTTTTCAGCAAGCCCAGGAATCAATTGTCCTGTCATCTCATCAACTTCAACTAATCTGTCATAAATTTGAGTTGTTACAACTTGCGAATATTGTTCTGTTGAATCTTGTGGATCTAAAGTCTTTCCTTCTGACAATTGTGCATAAACTAACGTGTCTTTTGTTGGTTTTGCAGCTTCTTTTTTCTCCCCACACCCTGTAAATATTACTGTAATCAGCATCGAGCATAGAACTAATAATTTTTTTAACATTTGTAATCCCCCTCATTTTTAATTTTTATTTTAAATAATGAACTTAAAACCCTTTTATTACATCTTTGTTAAGTTTTTTTATTATTTCCACTGCTAGTCTTATCCCAGCATCTAAATCCTCTACGGCTGAATAAGAGTAATGTGTATGGATATATCTTGTAGGAATTCCTATTACAATAACTGGAATTCCATCTTCTAACATATGATACTTAGCACCGTTTGTGCTTCCTTTCTCTCTTGCAATTACTTGATATGGTATTTTATGGTCTTTAGCTATCTCTTTTGCAAAAGCTATCACTCTTGGATTGGATAACATCCCAGAATCGATTACTCTAAACTGCAATCCTTTTTTTAATGCTCCATGAGATGCTTTTCCCTCTTTAAACGTGTCATCAGCTGGCGATCCTTCAAATACTATAACAAAATCTGGTTTTACTCTGTGGGCTGCCACTTGAGCTCCACGAGTTCCAACCTCTTCTTGTGCACAAATATTTCCTACTACATTTACATTTAGATTTTTACCTTTCAATCTGTCAAGAGTTTCTATAACTGAAACGCACCCTAATCTATTGTCAAAAGATTTCCCTCTCATTACCTTAATTTTTTCATCATAAGAGAATGATACATCAGGTACAACTGGATTTCCAACCTCGATTCCATAAAGCTCCGTTGTCTCTTCGTAACTGCTTGTTCCTATATCTATTGTCAACTCACTTATCTTTGGAAGTTTTGTTAACTCATCAGGAGTCATAAAATGTGGTGGTTTTGAAGCTACTACCCCTTTTATATATTCCCCTTTAAAATTTTTTATAACAACTGAATGAGCAGGGATATTAGCAGGAAACCATCCACCTAGTGGTAAAAAAGTTATAAGTCCATTATTCTTTATACTTTCCACCATAAAACCTACTTCATCGCTATGACAATCTAATGCAACTATTGGTTTTTGTGAATCAACTTCATCTAAACCTATATATAAATTATTAATAGAATCCACATTTGTGCTTAAATTAACTTCTTTTTTTATTATCTTTATTACATCGTCTTCAAAGCCAGATGCACCAAAAGCATTAGAAATTTTTTCTGATAAATTTAATAATTTTTTCATCCATTCCTCCAAATCAAAGCTATTTAATAAAACTATATCTTTAGAATTCTAATTAATTTTTTATATATTCATATAAAGATTTTACAGCTACCCCTGTTGCCCCTTTTCTTAAAAACTCTTTATCTGATCCCAAAAATACAGTTCCACCTATATCTAGATGCATCCAAGGTTTTCCCTCAACAAAATTTTCTAAAAATGCAGCACCTGTACATGCTCCTGCTGTAGAGACTCCTGCACTATTTTTTATATCTGCAATATCTGTTTTTAGGAGAGATCTATGCTCATCTGCTATGGGCATATTCCAAAATGCCTCTCCCCATTTTTTAGAATTTTCATCTAATTTTTTAAACATCTCTAACTTATTTGTAAAAACTCCAGTTATAGTAGTTCCTAATGATACTGATATAGCCCCTGTCAATGTTGCGATATCTACTACTTCAGATATTTTTTCTTTTTGAATAATATAAGTCAATGCATCTGCTAGAATAACTCTTCCCTCTGCATCTGTATTTGTTATCTCTATAAATTTACCAGACATACTTTCTACAATATCACTTGGTCTATATGAGTTTGGACCTATTGAGTTTTCACAAGCTGGTATCACTGCAATTACATTTTTCTTCAATCTGTTTTTAGCTATTGCCATCATAGCAGCAATAGTTGTTGCAGCTCCACCCATATCATCTTTCATTGCACCCATAGTGTCTCTGCCTTTTAAACAAAGTCCACCTGTGTCAAAAGTTATCCCTTTTCCTACTAAACCATAAACATAATCACTCTCTTTATCTCCAAAATATCTCATAACAATCAGATGCGGCTTATTTTTTGCCCCTCTTCCAACTGATAAAAAAGCATTCATTTTTAGCTCTTTTATTCTATCCTCTTCTAGTATCTCTACTTCAAAACCACATTTTTCACCTTGCTCTTTAGATATTAGACTTAAATTTTCAGGTGTCATTATCTCTGCCTGTTCATTTACTAAATCTTTGGCATAATTTGCAGCTTGGCAGATATTCAGTGTTTCATCTATATTTTGTAACTCTTCTGTAAAAAGTTCTAACTTTAAACTTTCATTTTTAACTGCTCTATATTTATCAAAAGAGTAGTTTATATTTTCTAATACTTCAGCCACTATATTTGCATCATTTAAAGTTTTTGAAGGAGAAAATACTGACAACTCACCTTTTTCACCTTTCAGGCTACTTAAAGATTTAAACAGGCTATTTCTATATTCTATTTTATTAAAACTCTCTTTTTTGCCAGCTCCAATATAGATTATATCAATGATATCATCTTTTTCAGGATAACTTATTTTAAATATCTCCCCCATTTTCCCATTAAAATTTTCTTTTATAATAGCATTTTTTATGAATTTTTTACTCTCTTCAGGTATATGAGGACAAACACTTACTTTATCTTCAAAAAAAATTGTTATATATTTAGTATACTTTTTATTTATTTTATTTGTTACAATTAGACTCATATCTCCTCCAATTTATATAACTTTCTTAATTTTTTTTATCTGTTTCTTTCTCTCTGAATCTTTTATCTCTTATATCATATGTTTTAAAGTTAAGCTTTCTAAGTAATACTTTGTCATGAGAAACTAAAATAACAGCCCCTGGGTAATCTAAAAGCATATTTGCTATGGTAGTTCTTGAGTAATCATCCATAAAAGTTGAAGGTTCATCTATTATCAATAGATCTGTCTCAGAGAGCATATTGGCAAATATCTCTAATCTTTTTTTCTCCCCCCCTGATAACATAAATACTCTTTTATCTCTAAACTCTATCTCATTATTATAAAGCGTATCAATAGCTATTTCAACAAACTCATGTGATAAACCAGTTTTAGCTTTTAAATAATCTATTGTTGTCAATTTTTCATTCTCTAATACAGTGTCTTGCTCAATATAAGCGATTTTTGCTTTAGGATTAATATTCACTGTACCACTTGTTGGTTCATCATGTCCTGCTATTATTCTAAGAAGAGTTGATTTTCCTGAACCATTTTCACCAACAATACATATCTTTGTATCTTTTTCTATTGTTAAATTAACATTTTTGTAAAGTTGCTTATCTGAATACTCTTTAGAGACATCTGATAAAGTTACTATATCCCCTTCTAATTTACTTGTAGATATAAAAACTTCCTTTGGTGTTGCTAAATATTCATATTTATACTCTGGAGAAAACTCTATTTTTTCATTTTCTTTTTTATAAAGCTCTCTTTGTAATCTTCTCATAATAACAGCATGTCCACGTTTATTTTCTGTTTTCTCTATTATTGCATATTTTTTATCCACAGCTTTTGATATTTTTTCCATCTCTATCTCTTCTGCTATACTTGCTTTCTTCTCTTCTGCCATTTTAACTTTTTTATCTCTTAAATACTGAGGATAATCTGACTCATAAGATGTTATAGTATAGTTATCTATATCTAGTATTTTTGTAGCAAAACTTCTTATAAAATCTATATTGTGAGATATTATTAAAAAAGCTTTAGTACTATTTTTAATATATTCTGTAAGCCAGGCCGTTTTCTTTTTATCAAAAAAAGATAATGGTTCATCTAAGACAATTAGATCTGAATCACTAAAAAGAGTTGTAGCAAGCCTTATATACTGCTTTTCCCCTCCACTTAACTCTCTAAATTTTCTACTTAATTTGTCTGTAAATCCAAATGTTTCTGCAAACTCCGCTTGAATATGGATATATGAATATCCACCTAAACTTTCAAACTCATCTGATGCTAAAGAATATTTTTCCATTATAGTCTCATTGTGAGTTTCATTATCTGAAAATTGACTTCCTAACTCTTCTAACTCCTTTTGCAGCTTTATTACTCTTGCAAAAGGGGAATCCAACAAGTCTTGAACTTTTGATTCTAAATCTAAATGACCAAATTGGTCAAAACATGAAATTCTAGCATCCTCATTTATAATTATCTCTCCCGAATCTGGGAACTGCTCTTCTGTTATTAGTTTTATAAAAGTTGATTTTCCTACTCCATTATTACCAGCAATAGCAATCTTCTCATCTGAATTTATCTCTAAATTTACGTTTTTATACAGTTTTTGTGTAAAAAAAGATTTGGATACATTTTTAAATTCTATAATATTCATTTTTTATTTTTCTCCCATAATTGTTTATATTTTTCAGTTATTATTTTGTTCATTAAAATCCGGTTACAACACTCTAGTATACCTTAAATTTCAATATATTGGAAGATTTTTTATTTTTTTTCTATCTCTAAAAGCTTTTCTTTAATATTTAATCCCCCTGCATATCCAACTAATTTTCCATTACTTCCTATTACTCTATGACAAGGGACAACTATAGGAAGTGGATTTCTATTATTTGCAAGTCCAACTGCTCTACATGCTTTTTCATTTCCTATATCTACTGCAATCTCTTTATATGTTTTAGTCTCTCCATAAGGTATATTTATTAATGCATTCCATACTTTTTTCTGAAATTCTGTTCCTTTTGGCGCTATAGGAAATGTGAACTCTTTTCTCTTCCCTTTAAAATATTCAGTTAACTCTTTATATGCAAGATCTGTTGCATAATTTTTTTTCATAATTTTTTTATTTTTATCATCAAGTTCAGAGCTTTCTTTTAGTGAATTTTCATTTTGAAATTCTATTCTAGTAACCTCTTTCCCATTGCTCTCTATTCTTAAATCTCCAATCACAGTATCATAAATAAAATAATTCTCCATATTCTCACCCTCCATTTTAGAAAAAGCCCACAGATACAGACTTACAATTGTATTGTATGGCGAAAACTTTTTTTTATACTCTTCAAAGAGTTTCTTATCAATTTTTTCGTGTCCATAAAGTTTTTTCAGTGCATTAACTATCACTAAATCACCATAGCTTATTACATCTTTTCTTCCCATGGAAAAAATCATAATCATCTCTGCTGACCAAACTCCAATCCCATTAAGTTTAATCAGCTCTTTGATTACTTCTTCATCATTTTTCTCTTTTAATTTTTCTAAATCTAAAGAACCATCTTTTATTTTTTCAGCAATCTCTTTTATGTAAATAGATTTTTTTGTAGTTATCCCTAGCTTTTGTATCTCTTCTATAGTGGCATTGCATATTTTTTCATAACTGATCTCTCCGAAGTACTCTTTAAATCTGTTCCAAATACTTGCCGCTGCTTTAGATGAGATTTGCTGCCCTATTATAGAGTTTACTATGCACTGGAATATATCTGGGATACTCTCCCTTTCTATAAATCCATATTTTTCTATAAGTGACTTAATTTTTTTATCTTTTTTCATAAGCTCAGTTAACTCTTTTTCACTGTAAGAAACTATATTCATACTGTAACTATCCCCTTCTTCATGTGCCTATACTCTTATTTTAACAGTAAATTATTTAAATAACTGTATATATTCTAACTCTTTTAGCTCTTTTTCCAATTCACTGTATGGTACATTATTTGCAACAAGAAAACAGCACTCTAATATCCCATTTTCCAAATCTAACCATCTTATTTCATAAATTTTTATAAGGGCTCCCTCTTTAGAAAACTGATCTGTAAAATCACTAATTTTTGCTTTATTTTTTAAAATTATCTTTAAAGTTATTCTTCTTTTTTTATGTATATATCGCTCTTCAATTGTTTTTAAAAACAGAAGAATTGAAAATATAGCTATAAATGACACTATAGCAAAATAAAACATTCCATACCCTATTACTAACCCTAAACATGCACTTATCCATAAAAGAGCCGCTGTTGTTATCCCTTGTATGCTCCCTTTTGTATGCATTATTGTCCCACCGCCAATAAATCCAACTCCTGTTATAACCTGGGCGCTAAGTCTAGTTACATCCCCACTGTACCCTTTTTCTTGAAGCATTGTCTGCAATATTGCAATCATTGTAGCTCCCATACAAACCAGTGATATAGTTATCAGCCCTGCAGGTTTCTTTTTAAACTCTCTTTCAGCTCCTATTATCCCTCCCATAAAAAGAGCTAAAAAAATTTTTAATAAAATCTCTTTATGATCCAATTTCTCACCACCTTGTTACACATTTTTTATATGTATACTTTCAATAATATTTTTCACCTTTTTTTCTAATTCACTGATTGTACTGTTATTTTCAATTGCATAATCAGCCATTTTTATTTTTTTAGACAGCTCCATTTGAGCATCTATAATTTTTTTAGCTAACTCTCTACTGCTCTTATCCCTTTCCATTACCCTTTTTATTTGAATCTCTTCATTGACATAAACTACAATAGTCTTATTGCAATATTTTTCAAGTCCAACTTCAAATAGTAATGGGATATCAAAAACTATTATTTCATCGCTAAATTTATTTTTATTATACTCCTCTTTAAATCTATCTATTACTTTTGGGTGGATAATTGAGTTTAATTTCATAATTTTTTCTTTATCATTAAATATTATCTCTCTTAATTTTTTTCTATCTAATTTACCATCTATAAAAACTTCATTCCCATAATTTTGCTTTATCTCATCTACTATTTCAGGAAGCTCTATTACTTCACGGGCAACTTTATCTGCATCTATAACTTTTATCCCTAATTGCTTAAATATATTGGAAATTGTTGTTTTTCCACAAGCTATTCCCCCTGTGAGTCCTAAAATCATTTAAAAACTCCCCCTAATTTAAATATTATTATAAGTATAACATAAATAAAGGGTTTATGAAATATGAAAAAAGGGAAAACTAAATTAATAGTTTTCCCTTTAAAATCATTACTTCAATTAAAAATATTACAGAAATCTTTCTGCTACTTTTACCTTAGTCAATGCTTCTTGTAAAGCTCTTTGAGTCATCAATACTTCTCTATCCTCTTGCACTTTCTTAGTTTTTTCTTCAGCAATTGCTAAATCTCTTCTAGCATGTTCAATATCAATATCTTTAGCTAGCATAGCTTCATCAGCTAATATAGTTACCACATTATCTTTAGAAATCTCTAAAAAACCACCAGATACATAATAAAATTCATCTTGACCGTTAGCTCTTACTTTCATCTCTCCAATAGCTAATTCAGATACAAAAGGTGAATGATTTGCAAGTATTCCCATGTCTCCCATGATCGTTCTTAACATAACAAATTCAGCTTCTTCATCTAATAACGTCTGTTTTGAAGTTACTATCTTTAAATGAAAATTGCTCATATTACTCAGCTCCCTTCATAAGGTCTTTTGCCTTTAATACGGCCTCCTCAATTGTTCCTACATAAAGGAATGCCTGCTCAGGTAACTCATCATGCTTTCCTTCTAGTATCTCTTTAAATGCTCTTATTGTCTCTTTAATTGGAACATATTTTCCTTCCATTCCTGTAAATTGAGAAGCAACGGCAAATGGTTGAGAGAAGAATCTTTCGATTTTTCTTGCTCTTGTTACAGTTGTCTTATCTTCATCAGAAAGTTCATCCATTCCTAAAATCGCAATAATATCTTGTAACTCTTTATATCTTTGTAATACAGATTGAACCTCTCTAGCTATTTCATAGTGCTCTTTTCCTACAATCATAGGTGATAGTGCTTTTGAAGTTGAGTCAAGTGGGTCAACTGCTGGATAAATTCCAAGTGACGCTATTCTTCTTGATAAAACTGTAGTTGCATCAAGATGTGCGAATGTTGTAGCTGGAGCTGGGTCTGTTAAGTCATCGGCAGGTACATAAACTGCTTGAACTGATGTAATAGATCCATTTTTTGTTGATGTAATTCTTTCTTGTAATTTACCCATCTCTGTAGCAAGGTTAGGCTGGTATCCAACGGCAGAAGGTATTCTTCCAAGTAACGCAGATACTTCTGATCCTGCTTGCGTAAATCTGAATATATTATCTATGAAAAGAAGTACGTCTTGTCCCTCTTTATCTCTAAAGTTTTCTGCAACAGTAAGTCCTGTTAACGCAACTCTAAGTCTTGCTCCAGGTGGCTCATTCATCTGTCCGTATACTAGAGATGTTTTCTCTATAACTCCAGATTCTCTCATTTCATCATAAAGGTCTCTTCCTTCTCTTGTTCTCTCTCCTACTCCGGCAAAAACAGATAATCCTCCATGACCTTTTGCTATATTGTTAATAAGCTCCATGATAAGAACTGTCTTTCCTACTCCAGCTCCTCCAAATAGTCCTATTTTTCCACCTTTAATATATGGTGCTAGTAAATCAATAACTTTTATTCCAGTTTCAAATACCTCTACTTCAGTTCCTTGCTCTTCAAATTTTGGAGCCTCTCTATGAATTGGTAAGAATTCTGTTGCTTCTACTGGACCAGCTTCATCAACTGGTTGCCCTAGTACATTTAATATTCTTCCAAGAACTGCTTTTCCTACTGGAACAGTTATTGGAGCTCCTGTATCAACTACTTCTAATCCTCTTCTTAATCCCTCTGTCGCATCCATTGCTACAGCTCTTACTACATCATTACCTAAATGCTGCTGAACTTCAAGAACTAAATCTTTACCTCCAACATTTATTTTTAAGGCATTATATATAGCAGGAAGTTTATCTTTAAAAGTTACGTCTACAACAGGACCTATTACTTGTGTTAATATCCCTTTGTTTTCCACTTATATCCTCCTATTCTTTATCTTATTTTAAAGCTGATGCTCCACCAACAATTTCAGAGATCTCTTGAGTAATTACTGCTTGTCTCTCTCTGTTATATTGAAGATTTAAAGATTTTATCATCTCTTCAGCATTATCAGTTGCATTCTTCATAGCATTTTTTCTTGCACTATGCTCACTTGCTGTATTATTTAGTAACCCTTGATATATTACTATATTCAAATATTTAGGCAGTAAACTTGATAAAACTGTTTCTGCATCAGGTTCAAAAATATAACTTGTATTCTCTTCTGATTCTACTCTAGTAATAGGGATAAGTTTTTCCACTGTTAAATTATAAACAACAGCTGATTCATATTGATTATAGATTAAGTAAACTTCATCAAAAAGTTCACTGTAATAATATTCAACTATATTTTCACTTATCTCTTTAGCTTTTTCAAACATTATTTCAGGAGTTAATTGGCTGTAAACAGCTTTTATATCGTAATCTCTCTTTGTACAATACTCCCTAGTTTTCTTTCCTATTGCTATTACCGAGACTTCCTTGCCTGGATTATTTCTTCTTAACTCTTCTAATTTTTTCAAAACATTATTATTAAAACTTCCACATAACCCTCTATCTGAAGTCATAACTATAACACATACTCTTTTCGGATTCTCTCTCCCATCAAAAAGTGGGTGACTTTCAGATTTTACACCTGAAGCTATATTCTTTAAAACCTCTTTTATCGATTTAGAATATACTTTAGAATCTTCAACTATTTTTGAAAACTTTTTGAATTTAGTTGTTGAAACAATTTCCATAGCTTTAGTTATCTGGTGAGTAGACTGAACGCTTTTTATTCTATTTCTTATCTCTTTTGATCCAGCCATTAAAACTCACCCCTTTAATTAAAATGTTTTTTAAATGCAGTTAAAGCCTCAACTATTTTAGCTTCTAATTCTTTATCTAAAGCTTTTTTAGCAACAATATCTGCTAGTACTGTTGTTGTATTTTTTAACTCTTTTAAAAATTCTATTTCAAATTTATTAATCTTATCTAATTCAATAGAATCTAAATGTCCATTAATTACAGCAAAGAATGATACTACTTGCTCTTCAACAGGGTATGGACTATATTGAGCTTGCTTTAAGATCGCCATAATTCTATGTCCTCTTTCTAATTGAGCTTTTGTAGCTTTATCTAAGTCTGAACCAAACTGAGCAAATGATAATAACTCTGTATACTGTGCTAACTCAAGTTTTACTTTAGCCGCAACCTGTTTCATAGCTTTTATCTGTGCTGCTCCTCCAACCCTTGAAACTGAAATACCTGCATTGATAGCTGGTCTGAATCCTGAGTTGAATAACTGTGAATCTAGGAATATCTGTCCATCTGTAATTGAAATTACGTTTGTTGGAATATACGCTGATACGTCTCCAGCTTGAGTTTCAATAATTGGAAGTGCAGTTATTGATCCTCCACCTAATTCATCTGATAACTTTGCAGCTCTCTCTAATAGTCTTGAGTGTAAATAGAATACGTCTCCTGGGTATGCCTCACGTCCAGGTGGTCTTCTAAGTAGAAGAGACATCTCTCTGTACGCTACCGCATGCTTAGACAGATCATCATATATTATTAATACATGCTCACCTTTGTCCATGAAATACTCTCCCATAGCAACTCCAGCATATGGTGCTATATATTGAAGTGGTGCAGCTTCTGATGCTGTAGCACAAACTATTGTTGTGTACTCTAAAGCTCCCTTCTCTTCTAACATTTTTGCAATCTGTGCTACAGTAGATCTTTTTTGACCAATTGCAACATAAATACATTTTACTCCTGTACCTTTTTGGTTAATAATTGCGTCTAGAGCAACAGCTGTCTTACCAGTTTGTCTATCCCCGATTATAAGCTCTCTTTGCCCTCTACCAATAGGTACCATTCCATCTATTGATTTAACTCCAGTTTGTAAAGGCTCAAATACTGGTTTTCTAGAGATTATTCCTGAAGCTTTTCTCTCTATATCCATATATTTTTCAGGTTTAATATCCCCTTTCCCATCAATTGGTTGCCCTAGTGAGTTTACAACTCTTCCTAGTAATGACTCTCCTGCTGGAACTGATACTATTTTACCAGTTGCTTTTACTTCATCCCCTTCTTTTATAAGAGAGAAATCTCCTAAAATAACCGCTCCAACATTGTTTTCTTCTAAGTTAAGAGCCATTCCCATTATTCCATAAGGGAACTCTAATAACTCTCCTGCTTGAGCATCACTTAATCCATATATTCTAGCTATACCATCTCCAACTTCTAATACAGAACCTGAAGTTTTAACATCTAGATTTTTTTTATAATTCATTATTTCGCTTTTTATTATATTGCTTACTTCTTCTGCTCTAATTTTCAAACCTCTCTACACCTCCTGCACAAATTTTACTGTTCTTTTGACATACTAGCTAATTGTGATTTTATAGAACCATCAATTACTTTATCTCCAATTTTTAGAATTCCTCCACCTATTAGAGATTTATCTATCTCTACTTCTAAATTAACATTCTTTTTCGTTGAGTTCTCTAATTTTTTGATTAAAGCATCTTTTTGCTCTGCTGATAAATCACTTGCAAAAATCCCTTTTACATCTATTATATTTTTTTCAATATAATAAAGTTTTTTATACTCTTCTAATATATCTTTTATATCTCCTAATCTTCCTTTTGAAACTAAGTATAAAGAGATATTTTTATCAATTTCCTCTTGCTCAGTCATTATTTTTTCAATTAGTGATAATTTATCATCTAGTTTTACTAAGGGATGACTTAAATACTCTTTAAAATCTCTATTTTCGTAGTAAAGTCCATTTAACTCCTGAAGCAACTGGTATATTTCTACAACTCTTTTTTGATCTTGAGCTATTTCATATATGGCTTGAGCATATCTTTGTCCAACTTTATCTACCATTTAGCTTCCCCTACCTCATCAATAAACTCATTTACAAGTTTATCTTTAGTTTCAGTATTCATATTTTTAGCAACTAATTCTGCTGCCATCATTGCTGCAGTTTGTCTTAAAGTATTTGTTAACTCTTTCTTTAAAGACTCTTCCATTTTAACTTTTTCTAACTCTGCTGCTCTGATTATTTTATCTCTTTGAACATGAGCATCTTTTAAAATGCTTTCCTCTCTCTCAATTGCTTTCTTTTCAGCTGTATTAATAATAACACTAGCTTCTTTTTTAGCATTTTTAAGGATCTCTTCCATCTCTTTTTTATTCTGCTCTGCTATTTTTTTTGTTTCTTCTGCTTGTAATAAATCATTTGCAATAGCCTCTTTTCTTGCAGTTAAAAGTTTTGAAAGTGGCTCTCTCAAATATTTTTTAAATATAAACATAAGTACTGTAAAGTTTATTATTTGCCAAAATAAATTTATATCAATCGATACAACTGGCATAGTTGTTGGTGTCAATTCTTATACCTCCTTTCCCATTAATTTAGTCAACTTATCTGTTTTTAATATTAAACTAATGCAGATAAGAATGGGTTAGCATATAATAAAATTAACGCTACAACTAGAGAATAAATACCTGTTGATTCGGCAATAGCTTGTCCTAATACCATTGTTGAAATGATGTTTCCTTTTGCTTCTGGTTGTCTTGCTACTGCTTCAACCGCTTTACCAGCTGCATATCCTTGTCCTACTCCTGGTCCTACTCCTGCTATTAATCCTATTCCAGCTCCTACTGCTGATGCTGCCATTACTATTGTTTTTGCCATTAACATATCCATTATTATTTTCCTCCTGATTTATATTTTTTTATAATTATAAATAAAAATTAATTAGTTTTCTTCTACATATTCGTGATCCCCTAAAGAACCTTGAATATATACTAAACTTAACATTGTAAATACGAAAGTCTGTACTGTTCCACCAAAAAGATCGAAGTAACAGTGTAGTGGTATTGGAACTAATAGCGGTGCTGCTTTATACATAAGCCCTAATATTATAGATCCCGCAAACAAGTTTCCAAATAATCTGACAGATATATTTGTTGGTTTTGCTAACTCACCGATTACATTTAGTGGAAACATAATTGGCATAGGTTGGAACATCCCTTTAATATGCCCTACAATTCCATTTAATTTTAAACTTGTCATTAAAAATGTTACTGTAGTCAGCAATGCTAACCCTGCTGTAGTGTTCAGATCTCCTGTTGGCGACTTAAAGGCTGGATATATTTCAAATACTCCTTCGTTATAAGCCACTGCTGGAATTGGTATAAAAGACAATATATTTGATGAAAATATAAATATAAACAATGTCCCTATATAGCCAATATAGTTAACTTTCCATTTCCCTAACATCTGTCCAACTAAAGAATCTATAAATAGATAATAGCCTTCTAATGCTGTTTGCAATTTCCCAGGAACTATACTTAATTTTTTCGTTCCAAATTTGAATAAAAGAAAAATTACAAGCATTATAAACCATGTTGTTGTTATTACTGATGTAACAGGGAGTCCGTACCCAACATCTGTTGCCATAACAAATGGAGCATTTTGAAAAACTTCTGGCACTGGCACAAAAAACATTATTTTAGGCCCTTCTACCATAGCTGGTGTAACAAACTCAATTGGTCCTAATCTCATTTTACCTCCTTTTCTAAATTAAATCTTTTTACTTTAATTCTTTTTACTTAAAATATTTTTTTTTAAGTTTTTTTATATTTTCAGAAAGAGTTAAAAAACATATATTAGCTTTTGTATTTAATAACCCCATTGCTGACCCTATTAACATTGGCACACCATAATATTTTGCCATTACTCCTAAAAAAATACCGTACATCAAATATCTTTTAAGATATCCAACTGTAGCTACTCTTTTTGGGTTTCTCGAATATATTATCTTCTTAGCTTCCATTGTCATCATGTATAAAGATAAAATCGAAAGTAATGATCCCACAAACATTCCTAAATATATTATGTTACTTCTTGTTAAAGCTCCGTAAACTAAAACTGCCCCTGAGGTTTTAGCTGAGTTTTTAAAAACTCTTTTTAAATCTTGCATATTAACCCCTTTACTTTCTCATTATTACTTTATATACATTATAAAACCCTGTTACTACTCCTAATATTATAAAGAAAAAAAATAGTATCTGACTTTTGAAAAAATACCTCTCTATAAGTTTATATATCCCAATATTTATTAAAATACTCCCTATTAATAAAAAACCTACATACCCTAGTAAAGAGATTGCATGGATTATATCTGGATTGATTATATTTAACATAAAATGCTTTTTTTCTTTGGAAGATTTCTTTTTTAACTCTTTATAATTTTCAAAATTATCCTCTTTTTTTTTTAGCATGTCAAGCCCCTAATCCTAAATATGAATTTTATTTTTTCTTTAATTTTACAGCATAGAAATTTCTTCTTCCTGCAACAATATTATTTTCTACTATTTCTAAAATCTCTAATTGGGCTTCAGATAACGAGTTTTTTATCTCCTCTTGGGTGAAAACTCTTTTTTCATACCCCTCAGTATATTTATCATAGCTACCTTGCTTATTTTTTACAAAATATGTGGCATCTATATAATCTATTCCATCTTCTAGTTCATGCTCCCATATAGTAGTAATTTTATTCCTTACATCAACAAAATTACCCCCTGGAAACATCTCATCCATAAATTTTCTATCTACAACATCAAATATATATATCCCATCATCTACTAAATGCTCTCTTACACAATGAAAATGGTCTACTAAATCCTCTAATGTCAAAAGGTGATTCACTGTATCAAAAAGACTTATACATACATCAAATTTATTTTGTAAATTAAAATATGCCATATCCCCTTGAAATAACAATACATTTTTATTTTTCAATTTTTTTTCTGCTATTCTCAGCATCTCAGGAGAGATATCAATCCCAGTACATCTATATCTGTCTAATGCTCTTAGTATAACTTCCCCTGTTCCACACCCTATATCTAAAAGAGTTCCTGATTTTTTATTATATTTTTCTGCCAATGTATAAACTTGATTATTCCAATCACTATAGTTGCATATTTCCATAAAAAGATCATATATTTTAGCGAAATTTTTATACATAATCTACACTAACTCTTTTTCTACTAAATCTGCTATCTCTCTTACTACTTTGCTAACCATTTCAGTGTCTTTCCCTTCAACCATTACCCTTATAATTGGCTCTGTTCCAGAAGTTCTAACTAATACTCTTCCTTTCCCAGCCATCTCTTCCTCTTTTTTAGATATAAATGACATTATTGTTTCATTTTGTGACCAAGTTGATTTTTTATCTCTTGAAACTTTTACATTTATCATCTCTTGTGGCCAATCTTGAATTTCAGCTACCTTTTCATCTAATGTTTTTTTAGAGTCTCTTAAAGCCTCAACTAATTTTAGAGAGCTTAATACTCCATCCCCTGTAGTAGAGTAGTCTAGCAGTATAATGTGCCCCGATTGCTCTCCACCTAAATTTAGTCCATCCTCTTTCATAGCTTCTAAAACATATCTGTCCCCTACATTAGCTCTGATCAGTTCAATATTTCTCTCTTTTAAATAACTTTCAAGTCCCATATTGCTCATTATTGTTGTAACAACTTTATTTTTATTCAAAGATGCACTATTTTTCATCTCACAAGCTAGAATAGCGATAATTTTATCACCATCAACTATTTTACCAAATCTATCTACAGCTATTAATCTATCTGCATCTCCATCATATGCAAGCCCTAAATCTGCTTCATAACCAACAACTACTTTTGACAATATTTCCGGGTGTGTTGATCCACACTTTACATTTATATTTGTTCCATTTGGATTATCGTTTATAGTAACTATTTCAGCTTTCAGTGCCATAAAAATCTCTTTTGCAACTCTGTATGATGATCCATTAGCTGCATCTAATATTATTTTCATTCCTGAAAAATCACCTGTAACAGTTGAGATTAAATGATCTCTATACTTATAATAATCATCTTCAGCATATTTGAATTTTCCAACCTTATCACCTGGCAGTGTATTTTGTTGAACTAATTCCATATTATCCATAAGAGCTTCTAGCTCTAATTCCACTTCATCAGGTAGTTTATACCCATCCTCTGCAAATATTTTAATTCCATTATCTTTAGCAGGGTTATGAGATGCCGAAATCATTATCCCAGCTTGTGCTTTATCTGTTTTTACTAAATATGCAACTGCTGGAGTTGGAACAACTCCTACAAATGTTATATCTATCCCCATTGAAGCAAGCCCTGCTGTTAAAGCAGATCTCAACATATACCCAGAAATTCTTGTATCACATCCCATAATAAGTTTTAGAGTTTTCTTATTAGGGTTATTTTTTCTAATTTGGTAACCTAGTGCATAACCTAGCCTCATTGCTAGCTCTGCAGTTAGCTCTATATTTGCTTCTCCTCTTATTCCGTCAGTTCCAAAATATTTTCTCATTATATATGTTTACCTTCCTTATTTTTATTTTTTCGGCTATATACCCTGTTATTATTCCTGATAAAGCTCCTATACCCAAAAAAATAAGTATAAAAGCCAATATTGCTCTATTAGTAATATCTACATTTCTAAACATAAGTATGTAAACTACAATCAATTGCGTCAAATTATGAAGAAAACCACTAACCAGGCTTATAGAGATCAAGCTTAAACTCTCTCTAAATCTATATAAAAAAATCATTCCACTAATCGATACTATACCTGAAAAAAAACTTATAATAAATCCAGGACTTAGAAGTGTTCCTAACATAACACCTTGAATAAAAATTCTTAAAATTGTAACTTCTATAGCCATTTTTTCACCAAATTTTTCCAAAGCTAATAAAGTTGCTATATTTGCAATCCCTAATTTAATCCAAGGAAATGGTTTTGGAATAATGGTTTCTGCTAAAGAAAAATATAGAGATAGCAAGACAAAAAGTGTTAAATATATCTCTCTTTTTTTTATTTTTATTTTTTCTTCCATTATCTTATTCCTTAATCTTTTATTTGTCTACTTTTTTTATTTTTTCACCTGTTTTGAACAATTTTTTCTATATCAACACGCTATTTTTGAGCATTTCTCAATTTATTTTAAAAAATATTTTAATTTTTTTAAAAATAAATTATTTTTCTATGAAAAGTCAACTTCTTTTAATGATATTTTTAAACTTTTAAATCTGTAGTCATTCCTAAGCAAAACTCGTACTTTTCTAATATAGGTTTAACTTCTGTTTTTATAAACTCTTCAGTTTGCTGAGACGCAAAACCAGTAAAGTTTTTAGGATCTACTATATTAACTAATTTATCTTTATCCAGCTTAAAATACTCATCTTTTAGAATTCTTTCTAATAAATCATTCTCTTTCCCTTCGATTTTAACCATTTTACCAGCTTCCATAGAGTGAACTCTAATTTTCTCATGTAACTCCTGTCTATCTCCACCATTCTTTACACATTCCATTATGATGTACTCTGTTGCCATAAATGGTAATTCAGCCATTACATGCTTCTCTATCATTTTTGGATAAACTACTAACCCATCTAACACGTTTTTCCATATAATTAAAATTGCATCTACTGCCAAAAACGCTTGAGGAAGAGATAATCTTTTATTAGCTGAATCATCTAGAGTTCTTTCAAACCATTGTGTTGAAGCAACCATAGCTGTACTTTGCTCTAATGCTATTACAAATTTTGCAAGGGATGAAATTCTCTCACTTCTCATAGGATTTCTTTTGTATGCCATAGCTGAAGATCCTATTTGTGATTTTTCAAAAGGCTCCTCTATCTCTTTTAAATGCTGTAGCAGTCTTAAATCATTTGAAAACTTGTGTGAAGACTGAGCTATATTTGACAGTAGCGCAGCTATCTGACTATCAATTTTTCTATCATAAGTCTGACCTGTTACCTCTAATTTTTTGCTAAATCCCATTTTTTTAGTAACCATCTCATCTAATTTTTTTACTTTATCAAAATCTCCGTTAAAAAGATCTTTAAAACTTGCTTGTGTTCCTGTAGTACCTTTTACCCCTCTAAATCTTAAGTTCTCAATTCTAAACTCTAACTCTTCTAAGTCTAAAAGAAGAGACTGCATCCAAAGTGTTGTTCTTTTTCCAACTGTTGTAAGCTGAGCAGCTTGAAAGTGTGTAAAACCTAATGTTGGAAGATCTTTATATTCCACAGCAAATTTAGCCATTCCGTCTAACACATTAACAATTTTACCTCTTAAAATTTCTAAACCTGTTTTTATTTGAATCAAGTCAGTATTATCCCCTACATATGCAGAAGTTGCTCCTAAATGTATTATTGGCATAGCGCTTGGAGCTTGAGTACCAAAAGTATGAACATGTGCCATAACATCGTGTCTCACTTTTTTCTCTTGTGCTTCAGCTAATTCATAATCTATATCATAAATTACCTTTTTCATATCTTCAATCTGCTCGTCAGTTATGTTTAGTCCTAACTCTTTCTCTGCTTCTGCAAGAGCTACCCAAAGTTTTCTCCAAGTAGAAAATTTGTTTTTAGGGGAAAAGTTTTCTAACATCTCCTTTGAAGAATATCTTTCTGCTAATGGATTGCTGTAAATTTCTCTGTTCATATTTTTATCTCTCCTTTATCTTTCAAATAACATAATTACTGCATTTTCATTATTGCTTCTATAATAATTTTTCCTAATGGAAATCTTTTTAAAACCATTTTTTATATAAAAGTTAATAGCTGTGATATTGCTCTCTCTTACTTCTAATAATATATTTGAGCTTGAACTTTTTATAGCTTCTTCAATAAGATTTGTTGCAATATTCTTATTTCTAAAACTTTTATTTACTGCTATTTTCATTATTTCTAAAGAATCCAATGAATCATATAAGATTATGTATCCTACAATTTTTGAATTTTCATTACAATATAGATAAAAAGAGTAGCTATCATTAGAGCACATCTCTTCTATCTGCTCTTTTGTGTAAGCTGAATCTCCAAAAATTTGAGTTTCTAAGTGATAAATTTCAATTAAAAAATCTTTTAAAACTCGCTCTTTTGCAATTTCAGAATCCTTTGAACTAAATATTTTTTTAAAATTAAAAGCTCTATTTTTAGGCAAGTTTAGTTCCATATACCCCTTTCCTTCAATTTATTTTAATAAAGAGATTTTATTTAAAGGCCAAAACCTTACAAAAGCTTTTCCTCTGATTCTACTTTCAGCAACGAATCCCCAGAATCTAGTGTCATAACTAGATTCTGTATTATCACCAAGTGTCATGTAATAATCTTCATCTAGAACATACTCTACTGTCTCACCTTTAAAAAGTTTTTCTACAATATCTTTTTTCTCTATCAAATCCAATATCATCCCTGTAGTCTGTCCTTCTACTTGAAATTCTATTTTGGGCAAAATTTGCTCAATTGCGCCTGGATTATTTATTAAATCTTTTTGAACAGCTTCTATGTCAATCTTATTTTGTTTATATATTGTCTCATAGTCAACATAAGGTATTATTTTTACTTTATCCCCTTTTTTGGGTATTATCCACTCTTTATCTTTTATCATTCCTAAATCCAAATAATTTCTTGACGTTATCTCAGCATTATTTATATAGAGTCTTCCATTTTTTATTTGGACTTTTTCACCTGGTAATCCCATCAAACGTTTTGTATATAAGACTTTATTCTGTATCGGTTCTTTAAAAACTACAATCTCCTCTCTTTCTGGTTTCCTAAACTTATATATAACCATATTTCCAAATAATCTGTCTTTAGGTATTATTGTTGGGATCATTGATCCTGTAGGAACCATAAAATTTCCTATATAGAACCTTTGGATTATTAAAACTAAAATCAAGGCAGTTCCTAGGGTTTCTACCCAATGAACAGTTGTTTTTACAGCTTTAACACCGCCCTCACTTTTTATACCCCATTTCTCTATTAAATATAAAGAAAATTTTTCTTTATACACCTTTATTTTTTCTACTAACTCTTTCTCTTTTACAAATATGTAAATAAAAAACAGTGTTAGTATTAAATAAAAAATTCCATTTAAAATTAATATATGTTTCTCCAATTTTTGCACTTCCCTTATGTACTAATTTTTTTTATTTTTTGAAAATATTATTACCACATTTTATCATAAATAGCTTTATAATAAAAAGCTTTTATATGTAATTTCAATTTTTTTTTATTTTCAAAACTGTACTATAACAGATAGAACTATTTCAGTTCTTTTTGTTTGACATTAGTTCTTTTTTAATGTAAAATAATATTATTCTTCAATGAATATAAAGATACTGTCCGCCTATCTACAATTATTTTTATAGATGACCGGGGTAGACTAAAAAACGGAGGTATTAAACGTTATGGCTATCAAGTATGTTCCAGAACCTTTTAGAATTAAAATGGTTGAAACTATCAAAATCACTACACCTGAGGAGAGAGAAGAAAAAATTAAAGCTGCAAATTACAATGTATTTAATTTAAGCTCAGAAGATGTTTACATCGATCTTTTAACAGACTCAGGGACTAATGCAATGAGTCACGATCAATGGGCAGGAGTTATCAGAGGGGATGAAGCTTATGCTGGTTCTTCTAGTTACTTCAAACTTATAAATACTGCAAAAGATATTTTTAAATTTGACTATATACAACCTGTGCACCAAGGTAGAGCTGCGGAAAAAGTTCTTTTCCCTCTAATTATGAAGCAAGGTCAATTCGCTATATCAAATATGTTCTTTGATACAACTAGAGCACATGTTATCTTAGCTGGAGCTCGTCCTATAGACTGTGTAGTTCCTGAAGCTAAACAGCCTTCAGTAAGAGCTAAATTTAAAGGAAATATGGATGTTGCATTAATGGAAGAGACTATTAAAAAACATGGTGCTGATAAAATAGGAGCTGTTGTTTTAACTATTACTAATAACTCAGCTGGTGGACAACCTGTATCACTTCAAAATGCTAAAGAAGTTTCTGAAGTTTGTAAAAAATACAATATCCCTATGATTATTGATGCTGCTCGTTACTCAGAAAATGCATTTTTTATTAAAAGAGATGAACCTGGATGTGAAAATAAATCTATAAAAGAGATTATTGCTCAAATATTCTCATATGCTGATTTCTTTACTATGTCAGCTAAAAAGGATACTATTGTTAATATGGGTGGTATGCTAGGTGTTAAAGATCAATCTAAATATGCTGATTTAATTTTAAGAATAAAAGCAAACTGTATCTGTTATGAAGGGTTTACATCATATGGTGGACTTTCAGGAAGAGATTTAGAAGCACTTGCAATAGGACTTTTAGAGGGTATCGATGAAAATTATTTAAAATATCGTATAGGACAGATGGAGTATCTTGCTTCTAGATTAGATGATGCTGGAATAGCTTATCAGTCACCAGTTGGAGGACATGGAGTATTCGTAGATGCAGCTCAGTTCTTCCCGCATATACCTTATACAGAGTTCCCAGCACAAGTTTTAGCACTAGAGCTATATAAAGAAGCAGGAATAAGAAGTTGCGATATCGGTTCTTACATGTTAGGAAATGATCCTGATACAAATGAGCAATTAAAAGCTGATTTTGAATTTACTCGTTTAGCTATCCCTCGTCGTGTTTATACTCAAGCACATATAGACATTATGGCTGATGCTCTAATAGCTATTAAAGCAAGAGCTCATGAAATTAAAAACGGTTATAAAATAACTTGGGAACCACCAATTTTACGTCACTTCCAAGCTTCTTTAGAGCCAATAAAAAAATAAATAAAATTTTTAAGTGAGGAGCATAAAAAACTCCTCATTTTTTTACTATTCAGTTATAAATATTCAGTTATAAAAAAAGAGAGAGATTGGTTACCCAATAGCTCTCTCTTAAGAAAATTATTATCTTCTGATTTCTTTGATTCTTGCTTTCTTTCCAGAAAGTCCTCTTAAGTAATAAAGTTTTGATCTTCTTACTTTTCCAACTTTAATTACATCGATTTTGTCGATTAAAGGTGAATTGATAGGGATGATTCTTTCTACTCCTACACCGTTAGTTACTTTTCTAACTGTGAAAGTTTTTCCGATTCCTCCACCATTTACTCTGATTACTACTCCTTCAAATAACTGAACTCTTTCTTTGTTTCCCTCTTTTACTTTGTAGTAAACGTCAACTGAGTCTCCAGCTTTGAAGAATGGGATGTCGTTTCTTAATTGAGCTTGCTCAACTAATTGGATTAATTTTTCTTTCATTTACTTCCTCCTAAGATATTCATTTACTCTACTGTTTAGAATAAAGCGGAATATTTGTTTTTATTAATAGCAAATAATTGTATCATATATAAATATTGTTGTCAATTTTTTTAAATAAAAAACTATTTATTTTTAGGCAGTAATGTGCATCTTTTTCCTCTAAAAAAACATTTGTTACAAGAGATACATTTAGAGTCAGAAGTATCCATTTTCCACCTATTTATAAGGTCTGGTTCAGCTACTAAAGATCTTGAAAAAGATAAAAATTTTATTTCAGAGCTGTTTAATATCTCATTAACTTTATCATAATTTTTATGTCCACCTACAAGTGATACTGGAGTAGAAATTTCTTCTGCTATTTTTTTCCCTTGTACATAAAAATAAGATTCTTCCTCTTTGTTTTTTACAACTCTTATTACTCCTTTATCCTTTATCGAAGAAGCAGATCCTCCACTTACTTCAATTAAATCAATCCCCTCTTTAGACAGTTCTTTTGCTAAGTAAATATTATCTTCTAATGTCGATCCATTCTCCATAAAGTCTTCACAATTTAATTTTATAGAAACAAAATAATCCTTACCTACTAAAGTTCTGATTTCTCTATAAACTTCTAAAATCAATCTAGCTCTGTTTTCTAGAGTTCCTCCATATTCATCCTCTCTCCTATTGTAATATGGATTCATGAACTGACTTAAATAATATCCATGTGCACCATGAATTTGGACTCCGTGAAAGCCAGCTTTTTTAGCTCTTAACGCCCCTTGACCAAAACATTTTACAATCTCTTTAAGTTCCTGTTTTGTAGCTTCTTTAGGTACTACTTTAGAATAAATATTTTCAACAGCTGATGGTCCTAATATAACTCTTTTATCCACATTGTATGCAGTTTGGCTTCCTCCATAAACAAGTTGTAAAATCATTTTAGTATCATTTGAATTGGATAATTCAATTAAATGTTTATATTGATTTATAAACTTATCATCATAAATTCCCAGCATATACTGTGCAGGTTGGTCATTTTCCATTACATTAGCAAAACTTGTTATGATAGTCCCTACTCCACCATCAATTAACTCTTTATATATATCAAATAACTCAGGAGTAAATTCGCCTGTTTCACTGCAAAAAGATCTTTCATTAGTTGCAGATCTTATAGTTCTATTTTTTGCTTTTAAATTTTTTAATTCAACACTTTCAAATAAAGTTTTCATTTTATCTCCTTTTAAATAACTGATTATTAATACTTAATTCTAATTTATAACATTTCTTTAATGTTCTATTGATTAATGTTTTCTAAACATATATGTTTTTATGCTGGGGAAAACATAATTTTGCTTTTCTAGATATAAATTTTCTTTTTGGAACATTTTTTTTAATTCCTCTAAAGAGTATATTTTATAATCCCCTGTAGTACCATAAGGTAATAATTTATTTATAAACTTTGCCAAAATTTTAGGCAGATAAATTTCTCCTAAAATCAGCACTCCTCCATCCTGCAAAACTCTATGTATCTCTTTTATGGATATTTCAGGTTTTTCATAATGATGAAATGAGTTTATACAGACTACCAAATCAAAATAATTATTTTTAAATGTAAGATTTTCACTCTCACCAACGCTAAATTTTGCATCTATCCCTTTAGATTTAGCTTTTTTTATCATATTTTCAGATATATCAATTCCATAAATATCATATTGCCTTTGAGGGTATTTTTTCTTTAAACTTTCTATAAAGTCCCCTCTCCCTGTTCCTAAATCTAAAATTCTTTTTATATTTAGCGATTCTATCCATTCCAAGGCTTTTTCATAATGTTTATGTGAGTCTCCATGATTTTTTTCTGCCACTTTATCAAAAAATTTTATTGTATTAGCTTTATAATTGCCATATTTATTAATTTTCAACACTCTCTCCCTAAAAATTTCAATTCTATTTTTTCTTATTTATATATTTTACCATATTTTTAAAAAAATAAAAAAAATACCTCAAACATATTTAAATGTTTAAGGTACATATATTGTTTTTCATACTAAAATCTAAAATTCCAGTTAACTAAAGGTAAAACTTCAAATACCTGACTGTTATCTGCAATATTTACAAGTCCTATTTGTAACCCATCCAACCTTTCAGCATAGTTTACAAATCCTATTTGCAACCCTCTATAATAATCAGATTTATTAAATACACCAGCTTGAACTCCCGTAGCATATTCAGTTAAGTTCACTATACCTAGTTGAACCCCTTTACTCTCTCCTTTAACTTGATTAATTCCTCCAAGTTGGATCCCAGTAAATCTTCCTTCTACTTTATTATAAGCTATAAATACAAACCAAGGTATTCTTACTCCTGTAAAATTCCCTCTAGTTTCATCATAAAATGACCCTATTGACAAACCTGTAAAATTATTTTTACTGTTTGCTATTAAGTTTAAATCTACCCCTTCTACATTTGAATTTTCTGTATAAATTAATCCTACTCTAACCCCTTCTATACTTGCTCCTGGACTTTGTAGTTGTGTTGGTGATATTAATCCTGCTTCAAATCCTGCAGAGAAAGAGATTATTCCTAATAAAGTAAATAATAATACTATTAATTTTTTCATTTCAAACAACTCCTCTTTTTTAATTTTTTATATAAATGAAAAAAAAGCTTGGCAAATTCCTATTCTCCCGGGCAGCTTCCCACCAAGTACCTTCAGCGTTTACGGGCTTAACTTCTGGGTTCGAAATGTGACCAGGTGTACCCCCGTAGCTATTTTTACCAAGCT